>NZ_JBHXFJ010000041.1:0-73754 GCF_042722465.1 Streptomyces sp. NPDC127098 | reverse complement strand
CGCGGGCCGCGGGGCGGGCCCTGCGCCTGCGGCGGGGGGGGGGCGCCCCGCGCTCCGCGGGGGTTCCCCCCACCCACCCGCCCTCCCGACGCGCTTCGCGCGGAGGCCGACCCCCGGCGCGAAGCGCCGGGGGTGCCGGCGGCGCAGCCGCCTCGGCCCGTGGCGGGCCACATCCGCGCGCGGCGCGCCGGGGGCGCGCCAGGGCCCGGCCGTGTCAGAACTGGCTGTAGCCGTCGAGGAAGGAGCCGATCCGCTTGATCGCCGACCGCAGCTCGTCCGCCGGCGGCAACGTCACGATGCGGAAGTGATCCGGCTCGGGCCAGTTGAACCCGGTCCCGTGCACGATCATGATCTTCTCGGCCCGCAGCAGGTCCAGCACCATCTGCCGGTCGTCCTTGATCTTGTACACCTTCGGGTCGAGCCGCGGGAAGGCGTACAGCGCCCCCTTCGGCTTGACGCACGTCACCCCGGGGATCTCCGTCAGCAGCTCGTACGCGGCGTCCCGCTGCTCCCGCATCCGGCCGCCCGGCAGCACCAGCTGCTCGATCGACTGCCGCCCGAAGAGCGCCGCCGCCACCGTGTGCTGCGCCGGCATGTTGGCGCACAGCCGCATGTTGGCCAGGATCGTCAGGCCCTCGACATAGCTCCTGGCGTGCTCCTTCGGCCCGCACACCGCGAGCCACCCGCAGCGGAAGCCGGCCACCCGGTAGTTCTTCGACAGGCCGTTGAACGTCAGCGTCAGCAGGTCGGGCGCCACGGCCGCCGTCGACGTGTGCGTCGCGCCGTCGTAGAGGATCCGGTCGTAGATCTCGTCGGAGCACACCACGAGCCGGTGCCGCCTGGCGATGTCCGTCAGCCGCTCCAGCATCTCCGTGTCGTACACGGCGCCGGTCGGGTTGTTCGGGTTGATGATCACCAACGCCTTGGTGCGGTCGGTGATCTTCCGCTCCAGGTCGGCCAGGTCCGGCATCCAGTCCGACTGCTCGTCGCACCGGTAGTGCACCGCCGTGCCGCCGGCGAGCGCCACCGACGCCGTCCACAGCGGGTAGTCGGGCGCCGGCACCAGCACCTCGTCGCCGTCGTCGAGCAGCGCCTGCATCGACATCTGGATCAGCTCGGAGACGCCGTTGCCCAGGTAGACGTCCTCGACGGAGAGCTCTATCCCCCTGGTCTGGTAGTGCTGGGTCACCGCGCGCCGCGCGGCCAGCAGGCCCTTGGCGTCGCCGTAGCCGTGCGCCGACGAGACGTTGCGGAGGATGTCCTCCAGGATCTCCGGCGGGCAGTCGAAGCCGAACGCCGCCGGGTTGCCCGTGTTGAGCTTCAGGATGCGGTGGCCCGCCGCCTCCAGCCGCTGCGCCTCGTCGAGAACCGGGCCCCGGATCTCGTAGCAGACGTTGGCGAGCTTGGCCGACTGGATCACCTGCATCATGTTCGCAACCTTACGGCCGTGTAACGCGGCCTGCCCTGTGTTTTCGCCCACGCGGGTGCCCCCGGGGTCATCGCGCTCCGTTGACCCACCGGCTACCCGGTGCTAGGTAGGGTGCGGGGATCCCGGCGGTCAGCCGGGCACGGCCACACCACTCCCACGACCACGGAGTCGCCATGACCAGACCGCTCGACGCGCTCGCCGACGAGATCATCGACTTCCGTTTCAAGGGCCTGCCGCCCGGCGCGACGGGACTGCGGGTCCGCGAGCTGGCCGCCGAGCGGCGCGACCTCTACACCGGTGGCTTCATAACGCCGCTGCTCACCCTCTCCGCCGAGGCCGTCGACCACAACCTGCGCTCCATGCAGCGCTTCGCGTCCCGGCACGGCCTCGACCTCGCCCCGCACGGCAAGACCTCCATGGCGCCCCAGCTCTTCCAGCGCCAACTCGACCACGGCGCCTGGGGCATCACCGTCGCCGTCCCCCACCAGGCCCGGGTGGCACGGGCGTTCGGCGTGCCGCGGATCTTCCTCGCCAACCAGCTCGTCGACCCGGCCGCGCTCGCCTGGCTCGCCGCCGAGCAGGACGACGACAGCGTCTTCCGCTGCGTCTGCTACGTCGACTCCACGCGCGGCGTCGCGCTCATGGACGAGGCGCTGCGCGCCGCGGGCGCCGTCCGACAGGTCGAGGTCGTCGTGGAGCTCGGCGCGCGGGGCGCCCGCAGCGGCGTCCGGGACTTCGCGCAGGCCGCCGAGGTGGCCGACGCGGTCGCCGCCGCCGGCACCCTGCGGCTGGTCGGCGTCGCCGGCTACGAGGGCGAACTGCCAGACCCCGACGCCGAGTCGGTGCGCGAGTGGCTCGGCCTGCTGTGCGCGCTCGCGGTCGAGTTCGACAAGGCGGGCCGGTTCGCCGGGCTGCCGGAGATCATCGTCAGCGCCGGCGGCTCCGCCTGGTTCGACGCCGTCGCCGAGGCGTTCGGCGAACTCCCCGACCTCTCGAGACCGGTGTGCCGGATGCTGCGGTCAGGGGCCTACGTCTCCCACGACGACGGCCGCTACCGCAACGCCACGCCGTTCAACCGGGTGCCGCAGGAAGGCTCGTTGCTGCCCGCCTTCCGGCTCTGGGCCCAGGTCGTCTCCCGCCCCGAGCCCGGGCTCGCGCTGCTCAACGCCGGCAAGCGCGACATCGCCTACGACCTGGGCCTGCCCGAGGTGCAGGCGGTGCGCGGCGCCGACGGCCGGGTGCGCGGCGGCGGCGGGCTCGCCGTCGGCCGCCTCGCCGACCAGCACGCGTTCGTCACCGTGGCCGCCGAGGCCGCGGGACCCGAGGTGGGGGACTGGGTGGCGCTCGGCATGTCCCATCCGTGCACCATCTTCGAGAAGTGGCCGCTGATCCCGCTGGTCGCCGGCGACGGCACCGTCACCGACTACATCCGCACGTTCTTCTGACGGGTGTTCTCCTGACGCGCGTTCTGCCGACGGCCCGCAGTCGATAAGCTGCCGACAGCTGTCCTGGGGGCAAACCACCAAGGGGGGAGCGGCGATGCCGACTGCCATCGCGGTCACCAGCGCCGACCTCGTGCTGCCGCCCACCGACCCGCACACGCCCGGCGCCCACGTGCTGACCCCGCCGGACCGGCAGGAGTTCGCCGCGGCGCTCGAAGAGGCCGGTCAACTCGTCCAGCAGCACGGGTACTACATAGTCGTCTACCCCACCACCACGCCCCGCGCCCACGTCCAACGACTGCACGCGGTGCGGGCCATGCTGGAGACCGACCGGATAGCCCTGCTGCCCAGCGCGCTGCCGCCGCTCGGCACCGCCGTGCTCGTGCGGCAGCTGCGGCAGCTCTCCGTCTGCGACTTCGGGCCCGGGGTGCTCGGCGCCTCCGCCCGCCTGCTCGCCCACTACATCTACGCCGGCGCGCTGCTCGCCTCCGGCAGCCGGCTGGACCGGGTGCCCGTCACGCTCCCCACGGCGGTGGCCGGCGGGCGCCAACCAGGCGGCCAGTGCGCCGTGTTGGCCGGTCCCACCCCGCAACTCGTGCGCGCCGAGGGGGACGTCCCGCTGGCCGGGCCCCAGTTCTCCACCGCCCTCACCTACGCCGCCGGCAACCTGGACAGCGCCTGGGTCACCGGCCGGCTGGCCCGCCAGTGGCAGGTGCAGGCGGTGCGCCCGGTGCCGCTGCCGTCGGACTCCAGCGACTGGTGGGCCACCCCCAAGCTCGTCGAGTTCGCCGCGGCCATCCCCGACGCCTCTCTGCTCTACCAGATGGTCGGCTCCATGCGGCAGGAGATCTGCCACTGGTGCGGCCTGAGCCTGATCGGCGACCGTTGCGCGTTCTGCGCGGCGCCCGTGACGCACCAGGACCGGGCGCCGCGCGCCATAGCGTCGGCCGGTCGCCGAGCCCTGGCGCCCGGGGGCGGATAACCGCCGCCACCGGGGAAACACTTGACGCGAGGCAGCCCGACCGAACCCGTGCCGCAAGACGAGAAGGTAGACACGTTTCATGAACGCTCGCCAGCGACGCGGCATCCTGCTGCTGGTCGTCTCGGTCCTGCTGGCACTCGGCGCCTTCGCCGGCGTGCTCGCGGTGGTCAACGACGTGGAGTCCAGGGTCGGACCCGAGGTCACGACCTACGAGCTGCGCGAGGACGTCGACCCGTACGAGGAGGTGACGGCCGACCAGTTGCGCGAGGTCTCCATGCCCGAGCGCTACATACCGGACACGGCGGTCACCGACCTCGACCAGGTCGAGGGCCAGGTCGCGGTCGGCCCGCTGCGTGAAGGCTCCCTGCTCCAGCGCGACATGCTCTCCGACCGGCCGGAACTCGACCCGGGGCAGCAGGAGATCGCCGTCATGATCGACGCCTCGACCGGCGTGGCCGGCAAGATCTACCCCGGCGCCACCATCAACATGTACGCCGCCTTCCGGGTCCAGGAGCGGAACGGCGAGAGCGAGGAGGACGAGTACGAGATCGTCCGGCTGATGGTCAACAACGCCGAGGTCATCGAGGTCGGCGACCTCACCGAGGTGACGGACGACGACCGCAACTCCACGGAGGCGGTCCCCATCACCTTCGCCCTCGACAACGTGGACGCCCAACGGGTCACCTTCGCCGAGGCGTTCGCCGAGCAGGTGCGGCTCGCGCTGGTCGCGCCCGGGGAGGAGCGGGAGATCCCCGACGAGGAGCGCACGTACACCATCATTGGTGACAACGCGGGAGATCCGCACCTCGATCTCGACGCGCTCTTCCCTTAAGGAAGCAGGTGACCCGATCCGATGACGACGCGCGTTCTGCCCGCGGTGGGTGACCCGGACACCGCCCGTGCCCTGCTCACCCTGCTCAGCCAACTGCCCGACAGCGAGCCGATGCGCTCCGTGCCCGACTCCACCACCCTGCTCGACACCCTGAGCGCCCTCACCCACGACTCGGTCGCCGACCTGCCCGAGGTGGTGGTCCTGCACGAACGGGTGGGCCCGCTGCCGGCGTTGGAGCTGATCAGGGAGGTGGCGCTCCGTTTCCCCGCGGTCGCCGTGGTGCTGGTCTCGGAGAACCCGAGCGCCGGCCTCTACTCGGCGGCCATGGACGCGGGGGCCCGCGGCCTGGCGGGCCTCCCGCTGTCCTACGACGAGTTGGCCGCCCGGATCTCCGCGGCGGCGCACTGGGCGGCCGGCGTCCGGCGCCACCTCGGCGCGGGCGAGGCCGTGGCCACCGGGCCCGGCGGCCGGGTCGTCACGGTCACCGGCGCCAAGGGCGGCGTCGGCGCCACCCTGCTCGCCACCCAGCTGGCGCTCGCCGCACAGAGCTCGGGCACCTACCAGCGCGGCGTGATCCTGGTCGACCTCGACCTGCTCTGCGGGGACGTGGGCTCCTACTTCGACGTGCAGTTCCGCCGCTCGGTCGCCGACCTGGCCGGCATCGCCGACATCACGTCGCAGGTGCTCGGCGAGGCGGTGTTCCCCCACGAGACGGGCCTCGCCCTGCTGATCGCACCCGCCGAGGGCGAGCGCGGCGAGGACGTCACCGAGGCCACCGCCCGCCACCTGTTGTCCGCCGTCCGCGCCCGGTACGACCTGGTGGTCGTCGACTGCGGTTCGCACATGAACGCGGCCAACGCGGCGGCGATCGAGATGTCCGACGCGGCGCTGCTGGTCACCACGCCCGACGTCATCTCGGTGCGCGCCGTCAACCGGATGGTGCGGATGTGGGACCGGCTGCAGATCCGCAAGGCGCAGGACACGCTGACCGTGGTCAACCGGATGGGCCGGGCCAGCGCGATCCAGCCGCAGCTGGTCGCCAGGATCACCGGCACCCAGGTGGCACGCGCCGTGGTCCCGGCCGGCTTCCGCGAACTGCAGGAGGCGCAGGACGCCGGCCGCATCCAGGACCTGGACGCGCGCGGCCAGGTGCGGCGCGCCATGTGGGCGCTGGCGGCGGAGATCGGCCTGACCCCGGCCGACGCCACCCCGGCCGGCGGCCGCCGCAGGGGCAGGCGGCCGTGAACGCGGCCGCCGCGCCGGGCGACCGCGACCGGGGCGCGGTCCTCGTCGAGTTCGCGGGCCTGTTCCCGCTGATCCTGGTGATGCTGGCGGTCATCTGGCAGTGCGTGGTGATCGGCTACACCTTCTCGCTCGCCGGCAACGCCGCCGACGAGGGCGCCCGCGCGGCCGCCGCCGGCGGCGACTGCGCGGAGGCGGCCCTGGAGCACATATCCGGCGCCTGGGACGCCTCCGTCTCCTGCCCGCTCCAGGGCGACGTCCGGCAGGCCGTGGTCGAACTCCGCGTCCCGGTGCTCTTCCCCGGCGCCTTCAGCCTCCCGGTCACGGTCACCGGCCGCGCCGGCGCGATAGAGGAGGGGTAGCCATGCGAAACACTGCGCGGCGGGCGGGTGGGGGAGGCGACCGCGGTGTCACCGCCGTGGAGTTCGCCGGCTGGGTGCCGCTGTTGATCATCGTCGCGCTGGCGGCCATCCAGCTCGGCGTCGCCGGGTACGCCGCCCTCCAGGCGGGGTCCGCGGCCCGCGCGGCCGCGCGGACGGCCGCGCAGGAGGAGATCGCCGACCGGTACGAGGCCAACGGGCGGGCCGCGATCAGCGGGTTCCTCGCCGAGGGCGCCAGCTTCGACCTCTCGGCCTGCGGCGACGAGGCCACCGTCACGGCCTCCGTCCCCGTCCCCTCCGTCCTGCCGTTCATCCAGGACTTCGGCTCGGCCAGCCGAACCGTCACCATGCCCTGCGACTGAGAGCGAGCACGTGCGATGGGCCTGAAGTCCCGCATCACCGCCCCCGAGGAGCCCGCCGCGGCCGGCCCGGGTGACAGCCGGCTGGTCGCGACGTACCGGGCCAAGCTGCTTGAGGAGATCGACCTCGCCGAGATGTCGTCCCTCTCCACGGCCGAGCGCCGCGACCGCCTCGAGCGGGTCCTCGGCCACATCCTCAGCCGCGAGGGCCCCGTGCTCTCCACCCAGCAGCGCACGCTCCTCATCCGCCGCGTCGTGGACGAGGCCCTCGGCCTCGGCATCCTCGAACCGCTCCTCGAGGACGCCTCCATCACCGAGATCATGGTCAACGGCCCCGACCACATCTACGTCGAGCGCTCGGGCCGCGT
This sequence comes from Streptomyces sp. NPDC127098, assembly GCF_042722465.1. Lineage (NCBI taxonomy): Bacteria > Bacillati > Actinomycetota > Actinomycetes > Kitasatosporales > Streptomycetaceae > Streptomyces > Streptomyces sp. NPDC127098. The sequence goes on along the minus strand of NZ_JBHXFJ010000041.1, from coordinate 66,720 downwards.
CGAGCGGCTGCCGCTCCGCTTCGCCTCCGACGAACAGCTGATGCAGACCATCGAACGCATCGTCTCCACCGTCAACCGCCGCGTGGACGAGTCCAACCCGATGGTCGACGCCCGCCTCCCCACCGGCGAGCGCGTCAACGTCATCATCCCGCCGCTCTCCCTCTCCGGCGCCACCCTCACCATCCGCCGCTTCCCCCGCGCCTACACCCTCCCCGAGCTCATCGGCTTCGGCACCCTCGACGAGCACCTGGTGCTGCTGCTCTCGGCCCTGGTCCGCGCCAAGTTCAACGTGATCGTCTCCGGCGGCACGGGCTCCGGGAAGACGACCCTGCTCAACGCCCTCAGCGGCCTCATCCCGGACGGCGAGCGCATCGTCACCGTCGAGGACGCCGCCGAGCTCCAACTCCAGCAGAACCACGTGATCCGCCTGGAGTCCAGGCCGCCCAACATCGAGGGCAAGGGCGAGGTCACCATCCGCGACCTCGTCCGCAACTCCCTCCGCATGCGCCCCGACCGCATCATCGTCGGCGAGGTCCGCGGCGGCGAGACGCTCGACATGCTCCAGGCCATGTCCACGGGACACGACGGCTCCCTCGCCACCGTCCACGCCAACAGCGCCGAGGACGCGCTGATGCGGCTGCAGACCCTGGCGTCCATGTCGGAGCTCCAGGTGCCGTTCGAGGCGCTGCGCGACCAGATCAACAGCGCCGTCGACGTTCTCGTCCAACTGGTGCGCCACCCCGACGGCTCCCGCCGGATCGCCGAGGTCGCGTTCCTCGCCTCGCACGGCCGCGAGCCCTTCCGCATCGCCACCGTCGCCGCGTTCCACGCCGAGCCCATGACGCCGGAGGGCAGGGTGCACGGCAGGTTCACGCACCACCCCGTGCCTCGGGCCGTCGCCGACCGCCTCTACCTGGCCGGCGAACAGATCCCGCAGGCGTTCGGCGTCCACCTCGACGACACCCACCTCGCCACCCGGGAGGCGTACTGATGGAGAGCGGCCTCTCAACCCTGGCCCTCGGCCTCGCCCTGCTCGCGCTGGTGTGCGCCGTCGCCGGGCTGCACGCCTACGCCTCGGGGCGCGCCCAGGCCCGCACCCTGCTCGACCGGCTCGCCGCGCCGCAGGCCGGCGCCGCGGGCGGGGCCGGCGGCGACCAGCCGGCCGCCAGACCGCCGGGCCGCCGGCGCCGCTTCGACGCCCTGGACCGGCGGCTGCGCGACACCGACTTCGGCCGTCGGCTACGACTCAAGCTGCGGGCCACCGGACTCGACCTCACCGTCGGCGAGTACGCGGCCTACGTGCTGGCCGCGGTCGCCGCGCTCTGGCTGATCGGCTCCGCCGTGCTCGCACCGTTCTTCGGCCCGCTGTGCGGCGCCGTCGCGCTCTGGGCCGGCAACGCCTTCCTCAACTGGCAGCGCGCCCGCCGCACCGAACGCTTCATCGGCCAACTCCCCGAACTCGCCCGGCTGATCGCCAACGGCACCGCCGCCGGCCTGGCGATGCGCACCGCCCTCTCCATGGCCGCCGAGGAGATGGAGGATCCGGCCGGCGCCGAACTCGCCATCGTCGCCAACCAGTTGGCCGTCGGCCGGTCGATGGAGGAGGCGCTCGCCGACCTCGGCGACCGGCTGCCGTCCCGCGAGCTCAACGTGCTGGTCACCACCCTGATCCTGGCGAACCGGGCCGGCGGCACCATCGTCGCCTCGCTGCGCAACCTCACCGAGACCCTGGAGGAGCGCAAGGAGACCAGGCGGGAGGTGCGCACCATGCTCGCCGAGATCAACGCGACCGCCGTCACCGTGCCCGCCCTCGGCCTCGGCGCGCTGCTCATGATCAACGCCATGTCGCCCGGCGCGCTCGGCCGGGTCACCGGCAGCGTCGCGGGCCAGATCGCCATGGTCGTCGCGTTCGGCCTCTACATCGTCGGCTTCGTCGTCGTCCGCCGCTTCGGCCGGATCGACGTCTAGGAAGGTGCCAACCCCGTGGTAGGACTGCTCCTCGGCCTCGCGATGGGCGCCGCCGTCCTCGGCATCGTCACGGCCGTCCGCATGCTGCGCTCCGGCGCCACGCTCCCCGCCGACCTGGCCCTGGCGCTGGAGATGGGCTCCACCCGGGTCTCGGCGAGCGGCTCGCTCGTCGACCGGCTCGGCATCCGCCTCGCGCCCCTGGTGCTGCGGCTGATGGGCCGCAAGGCGGTGGACCGCAAGCGTCGGCGCATCGACCAGGCCGGCCACCCGGGCGGCCTGACCATCGACAGGTACGCCGCCAGGCGCGCCGTCTACAGCGTCTTCGGCCTGCTCACCACCCTGCTCTTCCTCGCCGCCGGCTGGCCGGTGTTCGGTCTGTTCTCCGCCGCCTTCGGCCTGTTCGCCGCCGACGCCACCATCTGGCAGGGCATCAGGGAACGCCGCGACGTCATCGACCGCACCCTGCCCGACTTCCTCGACGTCCTGGCCGTCGTCGTCTCCGCGGGACTCGGCTTCCGCCAGGCCCTGGACCGGGTCTCGGCCCGCTACGAGGGGCCCTGGGCCGACGAGATCCGCATCACGCTGCGCCAGATGGACGTGGGCGTCTCCCGCCGCCAGGCGTTCGAGGAGCTGCGCCGGCGCAACGACTCGGAGCCGGTGAACCAGTTCGTCTCGGCGCTCCAGCAGGGCGAGGAACTCGGCTCGCCGATCGCCGAGACACTGATCCAGATCGCCAAGGACATGCGCCGCACCGACGCCCAGAACGCCCGCCGCCGCGCCGCCCGCGCCATCCCGATGGCGACGATGGCGACCCTGGTGTTCATGGTCCCCGCCACCATGATCATCATCGTGACCGGCATGATCCTCGGCTCCGGCACCGACTTCGGGGCGATACTCGACAACCGCTGATGACCGCTGACCGTCGTGTCGAGGTCCTGTTACGAACCCGTTGGACCACCGGGACGCGATCACCACTAACCTGGGACCGAAGGGGGTGTCACTCATGGCCGAAGGTGACCTCGACGTCACATACGCGGATATGCACAGCGCGGGGGACCGCCTGGTGGAGGAGAAGGACGCACTGCTGGACAAGTTCACGCAGCTGCGCACCTACATATCCGACCTCGTCCAGGACGGTTACGTGTCCCGCTCGGCCACGGCGTTCGACCAGAAGTACGACGAGTTCACCAACGGTGCCCGGCAGACCCTCGAGGCGCTCCAGGGGCTCGGCGACTTCCTGCACGGCGCGGCCGACGGCTTCTCCGATCTCGACCAGCAGCTAGAGGAAGGTCTCCGCGGCTAGCCGGCCGGGAGCTAAGGAGCGACGAGCATGGCCGACAAGTGGGCCGACGCGGTCACCATCGAGCGTCAGGGCTTCCGGATATCGGTGCCGGACTCCTGGTGGGAGTTCGACCTGCGCCCCGAGACGCGTGACAACAGCATCCGGCGCATGGTGGACGAGCGGGTGCGCGCCGTCCCCGAGATGGCCGAGCACCGCGAGGTGATCACCTCGTTCCTGCGGCGGCAGGCCCGCCAGGCCTGGGACTCGGGCGCGCAGTACTGCGGCTGCATGGCCCAGAGCTTCGGCGGCGGGCCGCCGATCACCGCCTCGGTGACGGTCTCCCTGGTGGGGGCGCGCACCTCGTCGGGCGAGGTGCTGCCCACCGACCCGGCGGCCATCGTCCGCCAGCTCGGCACCCGGCAGGCCCGCCGCGAGGGCGACGCCTGGCGCGAGGTGAGCACCGTCGACATCCCGGAGGTCGGCACCGCGGCCCGCACCCGCGGCATCGAGGACATCCCGGTCCCCGGCGACACGCGCACCGTCCGGGCCGTCCTGATGCAGACGTTCATCCCGGTCCCCGGCGACGACGGGGCGGTGGCCCTGGTGTCCGGCAGCAGCCAGGTGCTCGACCTGGCCGACTCGTTCTTCGACGTCTTCGACGCCATCACCTCCACCTTCCGTTTCGTCGGCGCTCCGGAAACCAGCGAGTAGGGGGGAACACACCATGGCGGACAGCGGCGAGCGGATGGCCATTCCGCTGACTGAACTCAGCGAATTCGGCCCGCAGTTGCGCAGCGTCAAGGAGTACATGAACCGCACGGGCGACACGTTCGACCAGTACAACGACTCGTTCGGCGACGACCGGATCGTGGACGCCCTCGACGACTTCGTCAGCGGCTGGAAGGACGGCCGCGGCGACATCAGCGAACAGCTCGAAGGACTTGCCGAGATGGCCGACACGGTGATCCGCACCGTCGGCGAGTTCGAGACCGACCTGGAGAGCTCGCTGAGCGAGAGCGGCGGAGACGGTGGCAACGGCGGTGGCCAGCAGGCGGTCTGAGTTTCGCCACACCACGCGACGGGCACATTGCTCGGCACCGCCGCACCGCACGGCACGACGCCGGGCGACGCCGTTCGTTCACCGGGTCTCCCTGCCCAAGTCGCGCTCGGTGTGGCACAGTCAGTGCCGACATGTGTACGGGTTCGCCCGCTGGGAGGGGGTCGGGCATGGTGCGCCGCACCGTCAAGAGCACGCCACCTGGGCAGAGTTGCCCCCCGCCCCCCATACCCCAGGCCGCCGCTCCGCAGTACCGTGTGGACCGGAGGGGCAGGAGCCCGAGGAACCCGGCTGCGCCGACACCAGCCGGAAGAGAGGGACGCCATGAGCAGGCTGCTGCAGTGGGGACGCGCCATCGCGGAACGGACACAGGGCCGTTACACGGACCGCGGCGCGGGGTTCGTGGAGTACGCGGGGCTGCTGCTGCTCATCGCCGGGATCGTCGTCGTGGTCTTGAGCCTTGGGCTCGACCAGCAGATCGGCAACTTCATCCAGACGCAGGTCAATCGGGTACTGGGGGGCTGAACGCCCGGCCGTCCGGTGGCGACCGGGGGGCGGTGTTCCCGCTCTACGTCGCGCTGATCACCGGTCTGCTGACGATCGCACTGGTCTTCTTCGTCTTCGCCCAAGCCGCCGTGCTCCGCAGCGGTGGACAGTCGGCAGCCGACGCCGCGGCCCTCGCGGCGACGACGGAGGCGCGTGACCGGCTCTACGAACGCTTCCTCGACGCCATCGAGGACGAGGGGGAGGACGAGGAGGCGCTCGACGACATCCTGTCCGGGGAGGACTTCGAAACGGGATCCGCCTGTGGCGCCGCCGCGAGCCTGGCCGCCAGGAACGACGCAGCGGTCGACTCCTGCGATGTGCACCAGACCGGCTACCTGGTGGACGTGACCACCACGGACACGCTCGGCGACACGGTGATCCCTGGCACCGGAGGCAGCAGGGCGGCCGCCACGGGACGTGCCGTCATCGAGGGCCTGTGCCGGACCACCACGAAGGAGGCCGATCGCATCGAACTCGAATGCGAGGAGCGTCGCTGGGAGTTCGACCCGGGGAACGAGGACGAACGGCCCGAAGCGCGCGACCTGTTCCGGGTCTATCTAGAAGACTGACCACCGACACGCTGACGCATGAAGGACCGGCGCCCAATGGATCTCCGTGATAGCAAGTCCCGTCTGATTCTTATCGTGGTGGCGCTCGGCGCCGCGCTGGTGATCGCCGTGGCCAGCTGTGGCGGCGGCGGGGGCGACGAAGAGGAGAGCGCCTCGCCTGGTGACGAGACCACGGAGACCACGCCGAGCGACGACGGCGAGTCCGGCGAGGGCGAGGAGGCCGACGCGGAGGAGGTCCAACCGCTCGCCGAGGTGAGCGGGCAGAACAACGAGACGCTGACGGTCACTCGAGCCGAGCGCGAGGCCGGAGGGTTCCTGACCGTCGAGGGCACCCTGCACAACGGTGGCGACGAGACCCTGTTCGACCTCTTCTGGGCCGGCTCCGAGAACGAGTTGGTGGAGAACGGCTTCTCCATGGCCGGCGCCACCGTGGTCGCGCACGAGGAAGGCAAGCGGTACCTGATCCTCCGGGACACCACCGGCAGGTGCCTGTGCACCGGATTCGGGAACGGCATCGAAGCCGGCGCCACCGTCCCCTGGTACGCGCAGTTCCCAGCACCCGACCAGGGCACGACCCAGGTCGACTTCCAGGTCGCCGACCTGCCCCCGGCCACCATCGAGATCCGTTGAGCGGAGCTGGCTGATGACGAACCGAGCACACCACTCAGGCCGTGTCGCCGTGGTCACGCTGACCGGGGCCGCCGTGTTGGTCTTCGGAACGCCCGCGGTGGCGGACGAGGGCGACGACGGTGTCGAGCAGCCACCGGGCTACGAGGCCCCCGCCACTCCGGAGGTCGACCCGGAAGCGGCCGGGCTGATGTTGGCCGACGGTGCCACCCTTGCCGAACCTCGTGTCCTGGACGTCAAGTTCATTACCGAGGACCTCGGCACCGGTGAGAACACCACAGAGACCCCCACCGAGACGCCGGACGCGACCCCGGACCCGGAGGAGAGCCCTGAGGACACCGGCGGTGGCGAGGAGCCCAACGGCGGAGGAGGCGGCCAACGCGAGGAACAGACAGGGGGTACCCACAAGTTCACGCTGCAGACGGACGTCCTCTTCGCCGAGAACAGCGCTGACCTCTCCTCCGCGGCGGAGGAGGCGCTGCTCGAGGTGGCCGCCGCCATCGAGGAGTACCAGCCGGCCCGGGTCAACATCTTCGGCTTCACCGACGACCAGGGTGACTACGACTACGGCCTGGCGCTCTCCGAGGACCGCGCCCGCAACACCCAGCAGGTGCTGCTGGGGCTGATCGAGGACCCGTCCGGCATAGAGTTCAACGTCCGCGGCTACAGCGAGGACTACCCGCTGTACGACAACGCCACCGAGGACGGCCGGCAGCGCAACCGGCGGGTCGAGATCTCCTGGCCCACCACGGAGTGAAGCCCCGGCCCGCCGTCACGAGTCGGCGGGCCGCCACTGGGTCGCGGTGGTGAGGTAGCTGCGAAGGTCACGGTTGTTGGGGTCCGGCTCGACGGAGTCGATCCACAGCAGCACCAGCGTGCCGTCCGGGGCCTCCACGCAGACGCCGGTGTTCTCGCGGAGGCTGGTGTCGTTCAGGATGTCCTCCGGCGGCACGGGGTTGGGGAGCTGAGAGGTGTGCGCGGCCTCGTAGCACCCCGCCGCGTCGACTTCGGGATCCTCGGTCGTGCCCGCGAAGAGTGCGGGATCGAACCAGATACCGTCCTCGGAGACCTCGTCCGAGTCACAGAACATGTACCGGACTCCCGCCTCGCTCTCCAAGTGGTCGAAGCTGCCGTAAGTGAGCCCGGTCTCGACCGTCAGGCCCGACAGGTCGAGCAGCGTGATGTTGGCGCCGTAGCACTCGCCCAGGGCCGGGTCGATGTCGTCTTGATACACCGGCGCGCGAATCGGTAGCGCCACCTCGCTCCTGACCACCTCATACGCCCCGTCCCGCACCGGCTCGTCGCCCTCGCCCGCCTCGGCGGAGCCGCCTTCCTCCGAGCCGCCTTCCTCGAAGCCCCCTTCCTCCGCGCCCGCCTCCTCCAAGGTCGCGCCGTCCGTCGCTCCCGGCTCGTCGCGCCCCGCCGCGGCGTCGTCCGACGTGTCGCCGGCCAGCAGCCGCGCGCCCAGCACCGCGCCGAGTGTCGTCGCCACCACCGCCGTGGCGGTGAGCAGCAGCGCGAGGCGGCGCCGGCCGCCGTCGGGTGGTGGGAGTGCCGTGGCCGGCGGCATCGCCGGCGGCGTCGCCGGCATCGTCGGGAGGCCCGTCCGCCGCAGTCCCGTGACGCGTGCCGCCGGCTCCGCCGGCAGCCAGCTGCCCTCGCGGCGCAGCGTCTGTCCTGGCGACAGCAGCCGGCAGGACTCGATGATCTGGGCCGGGGAAGGACGCGCGCCCGGGTCCTTGGCCAGGCAGGCGCCGATCAGGCCGCGCAGTGCCTCCGGCGCGCCGGACAGCTCGGGGGGCTCCTGCACGATGCGGTACATCAGACCGTGTGCCGAGCCCTCGCCGAACGGGTGGCCGCCGGTGGCCGCGTAGTGGATGACGACGCCCAGCGCGAAGACGTCCGTCGCGGCCGAGATCGCCGGGGTGCCCATGATCTGTTCCGGCGCCATGAAGGCGGGCGTGCCCACCCGCACGTCCGTGCCGGTCAGCGCCGTGCCGTCGGCCGCCTGCGCGATGCCGAAGTCGATCACCTTCGGGCCGTCCGCGGACAGCAGCACGTTCCCCGGCTTCAGGTCCCGGTGCACGATCCCCGCCGCGTGGATCGACTGCAGCGCCTCGGCCACGCCGGCCGTGAGCAGCAGCACCGTCTCCACCGGCAGCGGCCCGTGGTCGCCGACGACGTCGCCGAGCGGCAGCCCCGGGACGTAGGCGGTGGCCAGCCACGGCGCCGGCCCCTCGGTGTCGCAGTCGAGCACCGGTGCGGTGTAGACGCCCTGCACCCGGCGGGCCGCCGTCACCTCGCGCGCGAAGCGCCGGCGGAAGTCCGGGTCGTCGGCGAACTCGGCCCGCACCACCTTCAGCGCGACCGGCTGCCCGCCGGGCGTGTAGGAGAGGTACACGCTGCCCATGCCGCCCGAGCCGAGCCTGGCGTGGACGCGGTAGTCGCCCACCTGCCGGGGATCGGTGTCCCCGAGCTCCCGGAACCTGGCGGAGTCCTGACCCGACCGCCCCGTCACTCCTGTCACGTAATGCCCCCGGATCGACCGCCAGTTCGCGTACCGTGCGTCGCATCCTAGTGCGGAGCGAAGGCACGGCGGCGAGGCACGGCGGCGAGGCGCGGCGGAGAGGACACGGCAGTGAGTGAGCGAAGCGACTTCAGCTATCCGCACGTCGGCGTCACCGCCGGCCGGCCCGTCCCGTCGCCGCCCGCCGGCTACCACCTGCTGCGCGAGCGGGTACGGCTCGGCGACGGCCCCGCCCTCGCCGTCGCGGCCGGCGAGGCCGTGCTGCGTTGGCGCATGCACCATGCGGCCGGGGTGCGGGTGACCAACGAGGCCGAGGTCGCCGAGCCCGGGGTGCGGCTCACGGTCGCGTTCGGCGTGGGGCCGCTGCGGTTCGACGGTGACTGCCGCGTCGTGTGGACGGTCCGGGAACCGGACCGGGTCGGCTTCGCCTACGGCACGCTGCCCGGTCATCCGGAGCGCGGCGAGGAGTCGTTCGTCGTGACGCGCGACCCCGACGACGCCGTCTGGCTCACGGTGACGGCCGTCAGCAGGCCCGGCGTCTGGTACGTCGGACTGGCCGGTCCGCTGGCCCGGATCGCGCAGCGGGCCGCCGCCCGCCGCTACGGTCGGGCGTTGCGCCGGGTCTGCCGGGGCCACGGACCAGGGGGGTCACAGCCGGAGAGACCGTGATGTATGGTTCCCCGTGTCGGCACCCCAGCCGGCGCCTTGTACTGCCAGCGTCGCCACTCCCACCCCGGCGACGGCTGGCCGGGCGGACCGTGAGCCACCCCCCCGCTCCGGTCCGGCCCATCTCACGGGCCGGTCTGCCCATCCCCCCACTCGGGCAGACCGGCCCGCATGGGTTTCCTGACCCGCGTCCTCACCTACGCTCGCCCCGTGCACCCGCTGCTGATCGTCGCCGCCGGCGGCTACGGCGCCCTCGTCGGCGCGCTGCTGGCCCGCCCCGTCTACCGGTTCGCCGTGCCCGCCGGGGAACCCTGGCGCGACACCTGCCCGGCGGGACACCGGCTCACCGGCCGCGTCGCCGCCGGCTGGCTCGGCGCCGGCCGCTGCGCGGGCTGCCCGCCGACCGCCCCGCGGCCCGGGGCCGCGACCGGCACGGCGCTGGCGACCGCCGGCTGCTGCGCCGCGCTCGCCGCCGCCGTCGGGAGCCGCCCCGAGCTGGTGGTCTGGCTGCTCGCCGCCCCCGTGATGGTGCTGCTGGCCACGGTCGACCTCGCGGTGCAGCGGCTGCCCGACCCCCTGACGCTGCCGCTGGCCGGCGGGCTCCTCGTCGGGCTCGGCGTGGCGGCGCCGCTGCCCGGCGCCGGCGGCAGCTGGCCCGGCGCGCTGCTCGGCGGCCTCGCGCTCGGCGCCTGCTACCTGCTGCTGTTCGTCGTCAACCCGAGCGGCATGGGTTTCGGCGACGTCAAGCTGGCGTTGTCCGTGGGCGTAGCCCTTGGGTGGTACGGCTGGCCCGCGGTGCTCGCCGGCACCTTCGTGGGCTTCCTGTTGGCCGCCGGCTACGGAACGGCCCTGGTCATCGCGGGCCGGGCGGGCCGGAGGACGGCCGTGCCCTTCGGCCCCTTCATGGCTCTCGGCGCGCTCGCCGGCCTGACGCTGGCGGGACTCGCGAGCTAAATCACGCCCAGGTGCATACGCCAGGCACCGACATGCGTTACGGTGGAATCCCCCCCTCGGGCCGGTCCGTAACCCCCCCCACGGACCGGCCCGCTTTTTCTTGCCCGGATCCCGCCCACCCGGGCCCGCCGTCCGGCTGGCCGGATCCACCGGTTCCGGTTCGTGCCTGGGGGTGGCGGCGCTAGAGTGCCCGGGCACGGGGAGAGGGCCAGGAGGGGCTGACACACACGATGAGCGCGATCAAGAGCGCGATGAAGAACACCCTGCGTCGCGTCGCCGTCCGACTGTACGCACGACGGGTCGAGGGCCACCTCGACACCGCCCGGGGGCCGAAGCACATCGGCGTCATCCTGGACGGCAACCGCCGCTGGGCCAAGGCGTCGGGCGGGACCACCAGAGAGGGCCACGAGGCCGGCGCCGCCAAGATCAGGGACCTGCTCGGCTGGTGCTCGGAGACGGACGTCGAGGTGGTCACGCTCTGGCTGCTCTCCACGGACAACCTCAACCGGCCGGAAGAGGAGCTGACCCCGTTGCTCTCCATCGTCGAGGGCGCCGTGCGCGACCTCGCCGAGGACGGCCGCTGGCGGGTCAACCATGTCGGCGCGCTCGACGTGCTGCCGGAGCGCACCCGCCGGGTGCTGCGCGAGGCCGAGGAGCTGGCCGGACAGCGTCCCGGGATACTCGTCAACGTCGCCATCGGCTACGGCGGCCGGCAGGAGATCACGGACGCCGTCCGCTCGCTGCTCGCCAAGCGGGCCGCCGACGGCCAGTCCCTCGAGGAGGTCGCCGAGTCGCTCACCACGAGCGACATCTCCGACCACCTCTACACCCGCGGCCAGCCCGACCCCGACCTGGTGATCCGCACCAGCGGGGAGCAGCGGCTCTCCGGCTTCATGCTCTGGCAGAGCGCCCACTCGGAGTACTACTTCTGCGAGGCGTACTGGCCGGCCTTCCGCAAGGTCGACTTCCTGCGCGCACTGCGCGACTACGCGGCCAGGCACCGCAGGTACGGCGTCTAGGCGGCCCGAGGTGCCTGGCGACTTCAGCTAGGGACCATCGGCACTTTCACCCCCATTTCCGGGCGGATAGCCTCGGGGCCATAGGCGGTCACCACACTGTCGCGGGGCGGCCGTCCAGGGCGTTCTTCGCATGAGATGCGCAAGGCGCGGGCATATTCCTCGCGGACCGTGCGTCGGCGCGGTCCGCCGGGAGGCCCGTTTGCGCACCACGTCACCCCCTTCTCTCGTGGGGATCTGGGCCGGGTCCTGGCCCGTGCGCGGCGGGCCGGGGCCGGTTCTCAGCCCCCGGCGCCCTGGGCGGCGCCTTGATTCCACACCTCGTCCGAGGGGGTTCGTCCACACGTGGCCAGCAGCAAGAAGCGTTCCAGCGACCGGCGCATGTACGTCCTCGACACCAGTGTCCTGCTCGCCGATCCGGCGGCCATCACCCGTTTCGACGAGCACGAGGTGGTGCTGCCCGTCGTCGTCATCTCCGAGTTGGAGGACAAGCGGCACCACCCTGAGCTCGGATACTTCGCGCGGCAGGTACTGCGCCGGCTGGACGAACTCCGGGTCAAGCACGGGCGGCTCGACGCGCCGCTGCCCGTAGGGGAGCTCGGCGGCACGCTCCGCGTCGAGCTCAACCACTCCGACCCGACCATCCTGCCCCCGGCCATGCGCGCCGGTGGCGGCCGGCTCCCCGACAACGACTCCCGCATCCTGGCCGTGGCCCGCAACCTGCAGGCCGAGGGCCATGACGTGACGGTCGTCTCCAAGGACCTGCCGCTGCGCATCAAGGCGTCGTCGGTGGGGCTCGCCGCCGAGGAGTACCGGGCCGAGCTGGCCATCACCGAGGCCGACGGCTGGACGGGGATGGTCGAGATCTCGCTGGGCGCCGAGGCGGTCGACGAGCTCTTCGCCGCCGAGAGCGTCAAGGACCCGGTGGCCGCCGAGCTGCCCGTCCACACCGGCCTGGTGATCTCCTCCGAGCGCGGCCGTGCGCTGGGCCGGGTCGCGCCCGACGGCCGGATCCGGCTGGTCCGCGGCGACCGGGAGGCGTTCGGCATCCACGGCCGCAGCGCGGAGCAGCGCATCGCGCTCGACCTGCTGCTCGACCCGGAGGTCGGGATCGTCTCGATGGGCGGCCGGGCGGGCACCGGCAAGTCGGCGCTCGCCCTGTGCGCCGGCATCGAGGCGGTGCTCGAGCGGCGGCAGCACAGCAAGGTGATGGTCTTCCGGCCGCTGTACGCGGTGGGCGGCCAGGACCTCGGCTACCTGCCGGGCACCGAGGCCGAGAAGATGAACCCGTGGGCGCAGGCCGTCTTCGACACCCTCTCGGCGGTCACCACCCGCGAGGTCATCGAGGAGGTCGTGGCGCGCGGCATGCTCGAGGTGCTGCCGCTCACCCACATCCGCGGCCGCTCGCTGCACGACGCGTTCGTCATCGTGGACGAGGCCCAGTCGCTGGAGCGCAACGTGCTGCTGACGGTGCTCTCCAGGATCGGTCAGGACTCCAGGGTGGTGCTGACGCACGACGTGGCGCAGCGGGACAACCTGCGCGTGGGCCGGTACGACGGAGTGGTCGCCGTGGTCGAGAAGTTGAAGGGCCACCCGCTCTTCGCGCACGTGACCCTGACCCGCTCCGAACGCTCCCCGATCGCCGCGCTGGTGACCGAAATGCTGGAAGAGGGGCGCATTTAGTCGCCCCAACGGCGCGAAACAGGCGTCCCGGCGGTTATCCCCCGCCGGGGCGCCTCCCCCGCCCGGGAAACCCCAGGCAGGCCCGTCAATTCCGGGTTTCGCCGACTTGACAAGCCCCGACCCCGTGTGAGCTTTCCCACACGGGGTCGAATTGCTTCCCGGCTCTCGCTTCCGGCAGTGTGTGCGTCTGTCAGGCCCCGCATACGGCAACCGATGCCCCCCAAGGGCACCGCAAGGACTGCTTTTTACAACTGAACAGCCGCTCGCCGTATGCCGCCCGAAGCACCACGCGGGTCCCCGTGCGCATCTCGCTCGGGTTCCCGTCCGGGCCAGCGCCTCCCGCCGCAACGGCACCAGGGGAGGCCCGAGCCAGGGGCACGATTGTGCCCGTGAGGTGACGAGCGGGCGATGTCGGAAGGAAACCGTGTGACCGGGATTTCGGTCCGGGGATTCGCAGTGGCGTCCGCCACCGCTGTGACCAGCGTCGGCGCCGTCGTCGGCGTGGCGTCAGGGGACGAGCAGGGCGCCGCCGCCGAGGGTCTGGAGGTCGTCCCGGCCTCAGCGACGCTGCTCTCGGAGATACCCGCTGGCACGAATGCCCAGCTGCACACCGCGTCGTTGACCCAGCAGGCGGAGGTCCAGTCCGTCGCCGCCGACGCGGAGGCGCGCATCGCCGCCCAGGAGGCGGCCCGTATCCAGGCCGCCGAGGACGCCACCGAGCGCCGGGCCGCCGAGGAGCGTGAGGCCCAGGAGCGCGCCGAGCGCGAGGCGGCCGAGGCCGCCGCCGAGGCCCAGTCCGCGAGCGCGTCGGCCGACTACGCCGTCCAGTCCTCGTACAGCGTGGCCGAGATCCAGCAGATGGCCAGGGAGATCGTCGGCGCGGACCAGTTCCAGTGCTTCTCCAACATCGTGGACCACGAGAGCGACTGGAACTACCAGGCCACCAACCCCTCGTCCGGCGCGTACGGCCTGATGCAGGCGCTGCCCGGCTCCAAGATGGCCTCCGCCGGCGCCGACTGGCAGACCAACCCGGCCACCCAGATCCGCTGGGGCCTGAACTACATGAACGACCGCTACGGCAGCCCGTGCGGTGCGTGGGATTTCTGGACCGTCAACAACTGGTACTGATCCGGAGAATCCCGGCGATCTTCACGTGAGGTCCCCGAGCCGCTCGGCTCGGGGACCTCGCTTGTGACAGCACTGATTCCGGTTGGATATCCCGCCGTCCGGCGGCCCGGGGTAACGTCGAGTCGCGTTTGCGGTGAGATGAAGCTGGGGGCGGAGGGACCAGGGATGTCGAGACTTGGCCGGCTCGGGGCCGGTTTGTCGCGGGTCGGCTCGCGCGTTTCGCGATTGCGGGGCGACGCCGAGCGCGAGCAGGAACGCCGGGAGCGTGAGGCCGGCGAGCGCGGCGAGGCAGAGGTGTCGGCGGCGCGCGCCGCCGTGGGACCCGGGCCTGGGGGCGGACAGACGTTCGAGGCCAGGGCGAGGCAGGCCATACTGACGGGCGGGCCGCCGCCGGAAACGTCGGCGGTCGGTGGAGACGGCGGCGAGGAGCCGCCGCCCCGCACGGCCGAGGTGCCGTTGCCGCGCCGCCCCGAGCCCGCGGAGGCGATCCCGTGGGGCGTGCGGGTGGCGGCCGAGGCGGGCTGGCGGATGCTGGTGCTCGCCGGCGTGCTCTGGGTCGTGATGCAGGTGGTCAGCTCGGTCAGCCTGCTGGTGATGTCGTTCGCCGCCGGCCTGCTGATCACGGCCGCGCTCCAGCCGTTCGTCGGCTGGCTCAAGCGACTCGGCATCGGCCGCGGCGCGGCCACCGCCATCACGGCGCTCGGCGGCTTCGCGGCGATGGGCCTGGTCGGCTGGTTCGTGGTCTGGCAGGTCATCGAGAACTCGGACCGCCTGGTCGAGCAGGTGCAGGACGGCATCGAGCAGGTGCGGAACTGGCTCCTCGAACTGCCCTTCGACATCACCGAGGACAACATCAACGAGTGGACCGAGAACATCAACGACTGGATCGCTGACCACAGCTCCGAGTTGACCTCGGCCGGCCTCGAAGGCGTCAACTACGCGGTGGAGTTCTTCACTGGTGCGGGTCTCGCGCTGTTCGTGGTCCTCTTCCTCCTCTACGACGGCGCCGGCGTGTGGCAGTGGTTCCTGCGCCTCGTGCCGCGGTCCGCCAGGGAGGGCGTGGCGGGCGCCGGGCCCCGCGCCTGGATCACGCTGACCGGCTACGTGCGCGGCACGGTGATAGTCGCGCTGATCGACGCGCTCGGCATCGGCGTCGGGCTGTTCGTCCTCGAGGTGCCGATGGCCGTGCCGCTCGGCGTGATCGTCTTCCTCTCGGCCTTCGTGCCGCTGGTCGGCGCGATCGCCTCCGGCGCCCTGGCCGTGGTGGTGGCCCTGGTCACCAACGGCGCGGTGGACGCGTTGATCGTGCTCGGCGTGGTGCTGCTCGTGCAGCAGATCGAGGGCCACATCCTGCAGCCGTTCATCCTGGGCCGGATGGTGCGGGTGCACCCGCTGGCCGTGGTGCTCGGCGTCGCCGCCGGCTCCATGCTGGCCGGCATCCCGGGCGCGGTCGTCGCGGTGCCGCTGATCGCGGTCACCAGCACGGTGGTCGGCTACCTGCGGGCCTACCAGGAAGAGCTCGACGCCCGCGCCGGCCGCGCCGCCACCAGCGGCGCGACGATCGCCGAGATCGCCCCCACGCCGCCGCCCCCGACGTGACCGGCCTGCCGGCCTACCGGTCCGAAGGACCGCCGGCGGCCACGCTCCTCCGGAGCGGCGCCCGGCCTGACGGCCGGTGAGTCGCCCTCCGGGCGGTCCCGCCGGCTTCGCCGGGCCCACCGTTCCTCCGGGCGGTGGGTCCGAGCCGTTGGGCCGTCCCACGGCCATACGTCGGCCGGCGCTCCGACTCCGCGCGGCCGTTCACCCGTAGCCTGCGGCGGCCACCCGCGCGACGCCGTGGCTCATCGCCGCACCGCCAGGGCGGACTCGACGGCCCATCGGCGCTCGACGCGTCCGCCCGCAACCGGCAGGCCCGTTCCGCCCCGAAGGGGCGGGGCCGCGCCCGGCGCCGCCTGCGGCGCTTGGCTCGTGCCCGGCCTGTCGCTCCTTCGAGCCGGTAGGCCGGTAGGCCTGTTCCGTCCGGAGGGGCCCGTCAAGCCCGGCGCCGGCCGGTGGCCGCCCGTGCGCTTGGCTCGCGGGCGGCCTGTCGCTCCTTCGAATCGGTAGGCCGGCGGCCTGTTCCGCCCGGAGGGGCGGGGCCGCGTCCGGCGCGAGCCGGTGGCCGCCCGCGGCGCCTGGCTCGCGCCCGGGCGCCGCTCCTTCGGAGCGGGAGCCGCCAGGCTCAGCCCGCCCAGCCGTGCCTCGGTGGGTGGCGGACTTCGAGGAGCCAGGAGAGGCGTTCCGTGTCGGTCGCGGTCCAGTCGTCCGGTGGGGCGATCGCGGCCCAGGCGTCGACCGGGTTGGAGCCGTAGCGGTGGCCGTGTGGCGCCGGGGCGCCGTAGGAGTTGGCCATGTCGACGGTCGTCTGCCAGAAGGTGACGAAGGGGAACCAGTCGACGGACGAGGTGACGTCGGGGCCGAGCGGCCGGTTCAGCCACTCGGGGCGGCGGAACAGCAGGTCGGGTGACCACCAGACCACCGGGTCCGAGGCGTTCTGCAGGTAGACGACGCGTGGTTCGAGCCACGGCTCGCCCTCCGGGAGCCGCAGGTCGCGGTCGGGGAACTGCGCGAACCTGACGTGGCGGCCGTCGTCGTAGACCGGCCGCCAGATGGGGCTGCCGGCGTCCCGCCGCTCGGTGAGCTCGCTGTGGATCGGGCTGAAATCCGGGGGGCCGATGAGCAGCGCGCCGTCCGTGCGGGAGAGCAGGTCGTCCAGATTGTCGAAGGCCGACTCGATCGCCGAGACCGCCAGGCTCTCGCCGAACACCAACAGCATCGGCCGCTCGGCGGCCGGCTCCTGCTCCCAGCGCGCGTGCACGGCGTCGAACAGCTCCTCGGTGGCCCGGCCGGCCTCCTCCCTGTCCACCATGAACGAGGCCCAACTCGGCAGGTAGGAGTACTGCATGGCCACCACGGCGGTGTCGCCGCCGTGCATGTACTCCAGGGCCTCGACGGTGGTCGGGTTGACCCAGCCCGTGCCCGTGGTGCCCGTGATGGCCAGCACCTCGCGGTCGAACGCGCCGGTGCGCTCCAGCTCGCGCACCGCGAGCTCCGCGCCGTCGGCGTAGTCGTCGTACGCCTTGCGGCCCACGTAGACCCGGATCGGGTCGAGGGCCGCCTCGGTGCCGCCGAACTCCGCGATCTCGTCGGCCGACAGGGCGGTGCCGGTGAAGGTGCGGCCCTTGTTGCCGAGGTCGTCCCAGGAGATCAGCGAGTCGGGGCTGCCCGAGAGCGTGGGCGTGTAGGGCCGCATCACGCCGGGGTCGGTCGACTCGTCCTTGGCCGCCGCGAGCCGGTCGGCGACCTCGAGGATGCCGCGGTCCCAGACCACGTCGCGCATGCCGATGACCGTGATGGCGGTGCTGAGCGTGAGTCCGAGGGCGACCGCCGCCGGCCAGGGCATGATCCGGTTGAGCAGCCTGGTGAGCTGCCGGGTGCCCAGCCGGATGGACCTGGCGACGAGCAGCAGCAGGCCGAGCACCGTCAACGAGATCAGCGCGATCATCAGCGAGTGCCAGGTGAGGGTGGGCGGCAGCTCCTGGAGCCGGCGCAGCTCGCGCTGCCCGTCCGCGCTGCGGCCGAGCAGGAAGGCGATGGCGAGCGGGAGGGCTACCAGGAAGGCGAGCCAGCAACGGGCCCTGACGCGCTCGCTCGGGCGCCACGGGAACAGCAGCCGGTAGAGCCAGGCGAGCAGCGCGCCGAGCCCGTACCCGATGGCGGCCGTGATGCCGCCGATGGCGCCCTGGTAGTACCAGGGGCGGGGGACCAGGGACGGGGTGAGGGAGAGCCAGAAGAAGAAGGTGGCGGCCAGCGAGGCGGTGAGGTCGGGCCAGCGCCTGACCAGCCACTCGCTGCTCGGGCGCTCCCAGTAGGGGTGACGGGCCACGGCGGCGGCGCGCTCGAAGGCCCGCGCGCCGGCGGCACGCAGCGCGTGCGGGGCGGGTGCGTCCGTGCGCTCCTCCGGTGGCGGAAGCGCCGGCGGCTCCTCCCGCGCGGTCTGCTTGTCCACGGAAGGCCCCCGTCCACCTCAGCCCCAGGTCCACCTCAGCCCCAGGCCGGCACTCGCTGTAGCTCTCACGCTAGATGATCAGACGCCACTCGGGTACGTGGCGTTGCCTGTCCTATGCCGATCCGTGCCACCAGGGTGACGGAGGTCGTCCGCGGGGGGCCGTATGGCGGTCCCGCGGGGTATACCCGACGTCTATACACCGTGTTTATACACGCCGTGTATAGTCGTCCCCATGTCCATCAGTCACACGCTCCTCGGCCTCCTCGAGTCCGGCCCCCGGCACGGATACGACCTCAAGCGAGCCTTCGACGCCCACTTCGGGCAGGACCGCCCGCTGCACTACGGGCAGGTGTACTCGACGATGTCCCGCCTGCTGAAGAACGGCCTGGTCGAGGTCGAGGGCATAGAGCCGGGCGACGGCCCCGAGCGCAAGCGGTACGCCATCACCGACGCGGGGGTCACCGACGTCGAGGGCTGGCTCACCAGCCCCGAGAAGCCCGAGCCGTACCTGCACAGCGTGCTCTACACCAAGGTGGTGCTCGCGCTGCTCACCGGCCGGGACGCGGCCGTGCTGCTGGACACGCAGCGCGCCGAGCACCTGCGGCTGATGCGCGAGCTCACCCGCCGCAAGACCGGTGGGGACCTGGCCGACCAGCTGATCTGCGACCACGCGCTGTTCCACCTGGAGGCCGACCTGCGCTGGCTCGAGCTCACCACCGCCCGCCTGGACCGCCTCGCCGCGGAGGTCCGCTCATGACCGACCAGTTCCTGCTCTCGGCCACCGACCTGCGCAAGACCTACGGCTCGACCCCGGCCCTCGCGGGCGCGAGCTTCGCCATCGGCTCAGGGGAGGTGGTCGCGGTGATGGGCCCCTCGGGATCCGGCAAGTCCACGCTGCTGCACTGCCTGGCCGGCATCGTCCCGCCCGACGCGGGCACCGTGCGCTACGCCGGGCGCGAGGTGTCCGGCCTCTCCGACGCCGAGCGCAGCGCGCTGCGCCGCTCCGACTTCGGGTTCGTCTTCCAGTTCGGCCAGTTGGTGCCCGAGCTCACCTGCGCGGAGAACGTGGCGCTGCCGCTGCGTCTCACCGGCACCCCCCGCAAGGCCGCCGAGGCCAGGGCGGCGGAGTGGCTGGAGCGGCTCGAGGTGGCGGACGTGCGCCACCACCGGCCGGGGCGGATCTCGGGTGGCCAGGGCCAGCGCGTGGCGGTCGCCCGCGCCCTGGTGAACGACCCCCGGGTGATCTTCGCCGACGAGCCCACCGGCGCCCTCGACTCGCTCAACGGCGAGCGTGTGATGGAGCTGCTGGTCGCGGCCGCCAGGGACACGGGCGCCGCCGTGGTGCTCGTCACCCACGAGTCGCGCGTCGCCGCGTACTCGGACCGCGAGGTCGTCGTCCGGGACGGGCGCGCCAGGGACCTGGCGGGGGCGGCATGAGCGCCGTCCGTGCCTGGGCGCGCGACCTCGGCGTCGGCGCCCGGTTCGCGCTCGCCGGCGGCCGCTCCGGCTGGGCCCGCACCACTCTCACGGCGGTGGGCGTGGGCCTCGGGGTGGTCGTGCTGCTGCTGGCCGCCTCGATCCCCAGCGCCCTGGAGGCCCGCGCCCAGCGGCAGGACGCGCGGGCGATCGGGCAGGGCACCCAGGTGCCGCCCGGTCCCGACACGGTGCTCGTCCTGTCCGCCGACACCGAGTACCGCGGGCGCACCGTCGAGGGCCGGCAGCTCCAGCCCGACGCGGGCGAGGCCACCACGGCCACCCCGCCCCCCGGCCTCGACGCCTTCCCCGCCCCGGGCGAGATGGTCGTCTCGCCGGCCCTCGGCCGGCTGCTCGACTCGCCCGACGGGCGGCTGCTCGCCGAGCGCCTGGCCTACGAGCGCGCCGGCACCATCGCCCCGGAGGGACTGTCGGGCCCGGGAGAGCTCTACTACTACGCCGGCACCGACGTCCTCGGGGACAACGCGGTCCGCGTCGCCGAGTTCGGACACCGGTCCATGGGCGAGCCGTTGTCGCCCGCGCTGACCCTGCTGGTCCTGGTGATCTGCGTCGGGCTGCTGATGCCGGTGGCGGTCTTCATCGCGACGGCCGTCAGGTTCGGCGGCGAGCTGCGGGACCGGCGGCTCGCGGCACTGCGCCTGCTCGGCGCGGACATGACCATGACCCGGCGGATTGCGGCCGGCGAGTCGTTGGCCGGCTCCCTCCTCGGCCTGGCCCTGGGCGGCGCGGGCTTCCTGCTGCTCCGTCAGTACCTGAGCGGCGTCACGGTCCTCGACATCAGCGCCTACCCGGCCGACATCGTGCCCGAGGGCTCCCTGATCGTGCTCGTCCTGATCACCGTGCCGGCCTCGGCGCTCGCGGTCACCCTCTTCGCGCTGCGCGGCGTGACGATCGAGCCGCTCGGCGTCGTCCGGCACGCGGAGGGCAGGCCCCGGCGTCTCGCCTGGCGCCTGGTCCCCGTCCTGCTGGGCCTCGGCCTGCTGGTCCCGCTGGTCTCCAGCTTCTCGGCCGCCGACGACGGCACGCTCGCCCAGGCCGCCGTGGGCATCGTGCTGCTGCTCGCCGGCAGCACGATCGTGCTGCCCTGGCTCGTCGAGCGGCTGGTCGGCGGCCTCGGCGGCGGGCCGCTCTCCTGGCAGCTGGCCACCAGGCGGCTCCAGTTGGGCAGCGGCCCGGCGGCGCGCGCCGTCAGTGGGATCACGGTCGCGGTCGCCGCGGCCACCGCCCTGTCCATGCTGTTCTCCGGCGTCAGGTCGGAGGAGACCGTGGAGACGGGCCAGGATCCGGACCGGGCCCAGCTGGAGGTCTTCGCGCCCCTCACCAACGGGCAGGACAGCACCAGGCTCATCGGTGAGTTGGAGAGCCTGCGCGGCGTCGAGGGCGCCCTCGGGATGGTCACCGGGAGCGGCGTCAGCCTCGGCGGGTCCGCCTACCAGTCCACCGTCACCGTCGCGGACTGCGGCACCCTGCGGGAGCTGACCGAGCTCGCCAGCTGCTCCGACGGGGACGTCTTCCACGTGGACGACGGGGAGTTCGCCCCGCGTCCCGGGGACCGCCTCGACCTCAGCGGCGAGGAGGGCGGCGACCCGACCGCCGTCTGGACGGTGCCCGCCTCCATCACGTCCGTCGGGTCCCGCCCCGACCCCGGCGGCACCACCAGGTCCGGGATCTTCGCCACCCCGGCCGCGCTCGACCCCGAGCGCCTGGTGGGCGCTGCCACCTCCGCGCTGCTCCGCCTCGACCCGGACGACCGCGACGCCGTGGAGCGGGTGCGCAACGTGGCCTGGCACCGGGCCGAGCAGGCGGCCGTGTGGGAGATGGCCGCGGAGCGGCCCTCGTGGAACATCGAGCGGATCCAGGCCGGCCTGCTGGCCGGAGCCACCGGGGTGCTGCTGCTGATAGGGGCCAGCATGGTCGTCACCACCGTGGAGCAGCTGCGGGAGCGCAGGCGCCTGCTGTCCGCGCTGATCGCGGTCGGCACCCGCCGCCGCACCCTCAGCGCCTCCATCCTGTGGCAGACGGCGATACCGGTGGTCCTCGGCCTGACGATGGCCTCCGCCGTGGGCACCGCGCTCGGGGCCCTGCTGATGGGCATGGTCGACCTGCCGGTGGGCGACTGGTCGGCCTTCCTGCCCATGGCGGTCGTGGGCGCCGGCGTGATCGTCCTGGTGACGCTGGTCAGCCTGCCGTCCCTCTGGTACGTGATGCGGCCCGACGGGCTGCGGACCGAGTAGCCCGCGGCCTCGATCGGGTGGCGGACGGCGCGGCGAGGGCTGCCGGTAGATTCGTCCTTATGAGTGGGACGAATGAGTACCGGATCGAGCACGACTCCATGGGAGAGGTGCGGGTGCCGGCCGAGGCGCGGTGGCGCGCGCAGACCCAGCGGGCCGTGGAGAACTTCCCGATCTCCGGCCAGCGGATCGAGCGCGCGCACATCGCGGCCCTGGCCCGGATCAAGGCGGCGGCCGCCACCGTCAACGCCGAGCTCGGCGTGATCGACAAGGACCTGGCCGAGGCCATCGTGGCCGCCGCCGACGAGGTGGTCGAGGGGCGCTGGGACGAGCACTTCCCGATCGACGTCTTCCAGACCGGGTCCGGCACCTCCTCCAACATGAACACCAACGAGGTGCTCGCGACCCTCGCCAGCGAGCGCCTCGGCCGCCCGGTCCACCCCAACGACCACGTCAACGCCAGCCAGTCGTCCAACGACGTCTTCCCCTCCTCCATCCACATCGCCGCCACCGGCGCGGTCACCGGCGAGCTGATCCCGGCGCTCGCGCACCTGGCCGAGTCGCTGGAGCGCAAGGGCCAGGAGTTCGCCGGCGTCGTCAAGTCCGGCCGCACCCACCTGATGGACGCCACCCCTGTCACCCTTGGCCAGGAGTTCGACGGCTACGCGGCGCAGATCCGGTACGGCATCGAGCGGCTGAACGCCTCGCTGCCCCGGCTCGCCGAGCTGCCGCTGGGCGGCACCGCCGTCGGCACCGGCATCAACACCCCGCCCGGCTTCTCCGCCGCCGTCATCGCCGAGGTCGCCCGCACCACGGGGCTGCCCCTCACCGAGGCCCGGGACCACTTCGAGGCCCAGGGCGCCCGCGACGGCCTGGTCGAGACCTCAGGACAGCTGCGCACCATCGCCGTCTCGCTCACCAAGATCTGCAACGACCTGCGCTGGATGTCCTCCGGCCCGCGCACCGGCCTCGCCGAGATCAACCTGCCCGACCTCCAGCCCGGTTCCTCGATCATGCCCGGCAAGGTCAACCCGGTGATCCCCGAGGCCGTGCTGATGGTGGCCGCCCAGGTCATCGGCAACGACGTGACCGTCACCACGGCCGGCGCCTCCGGCAACTTCGAGCTGAACGTGATGCTGCCGGTCATCGCCAAGAACCTGCTGGAGTCCATCCGGCTGCTGGCCAACGCCTCCCGGCTGCTGGCCGACCGCACCGTCGACGGCGTCACCGCCAACGAGGAGCGGGCTCGCGAGTACGCCGAATCCTCGCCATCCGTGGTCACGCCGCTCAACCGCTACATCGGTTACGAGGAGGCGGCCAAGGTCGCCAAGCGGGCCCTCAAGGAGCGGAAGACGATCCGGGAGGCGGTGCTCGACGGCGGCTACGTGGAGCGCGGAGACCTCACCGTCGAACAGTTGGACGAGGCGCTCGACGTGCTGCGCATGACCCGCCCTTGATCATTTCCTGGGAGTTTCCTGACCGTTCGTCGGTCGGTCACCCTCCCTTCGGCGCGGCCGGATGCACCCGCCCCCGGCGCGGGCCCGAATAGCATGAGGAGATGACAACGGGAACTGACCGGCCGGAAGGCACGGACCGCTGGCGGCCCGGTGACCACGTCCTGTGGCGTTACCGGGCCAACGGCGGCCCCGGCTTCCACATCTGCCGGCCCGTCACCGTGGTCCGCGACACCCCCGAGCTGCTGGCCGTCTGGATGGCCCCCGGCACCGAGTGCGTCCGCCCCGAGCTGGCCGACGGCACCCCCGTCCACCTGGAGCCGCTGGCGACCCGTTACACCAAGCCCCGTGTCACCGTTCGAACGCAGTGGCTGGGCGCGGGGGTGCTGAAGCTCGCACGCCCCGGCGAGCCCTGGTCCGTGTGGCTTTTCTGGGAGCGGGGCTGGCGCTTCAAGAACTGGTACGTCAACCTTGAGGAGCCCCGGAGCAGGTGGTCGGGCGGGGTGGATTCCGAGGACCACTTCCTCGACATCGCGGTCTACCCCGATCACAGCTGGGAGTGGCGGGACGAGGACGAGTTCGCCCAGGCTCAGCAGGCCGGCCTGTTGACCGGGGAGCAGGCGGCGGGCGTCCGCGAGGCCGGCCGCCGCGCGACGGCGCTGATCCGCGAGTGGGGCCCGCCCTTCTCGGAGAACTGGGTCTCCTGGCGTCCCGACCCTCGCTGGCGCGTTCCCCGGCTGCCCCCCGACTGGGCCAAGTTGCCGCAGGGTTGGGACAGATCAGGTCCCGCCATGGCACCCTCACCTGAGGCGCCCATGGCGCCCTAGACCGAGGTGGCAAGACTGCCGAGGCACCCGAGAGGCTCTTGATGTCGACCGGGGCGCCAAACGTAGGATCACCCCCACGACCACACAACTGGACAACGCCCCCACCCCGCACGCTAGTTCCCCGCCTGGATGGACATCCCCTCGTGACGGACCCGACCCCACCGCAGCCCGTGGCTCGCACGGCGGACGTACCCACGTTCGCCGAGAGCTCCGCGCTGCCGCACGCCCGCTCCGAGCCCGGAACCGCCGAACACCCGCCCGCCCACCCCGCCGCCGGCGAGGGGCTGAACGGCAGGATGCGCGAGACCGACCGGCTGCGGTTCGTGGGGTCGGCCACCCGCCGGATCGCGCGGGGCATCGACGTGGACGAGATCGTCATCGGCCTGTGCCGGGCCTCGGTCCCGGCCTTCTCGGACGCCATCCTGGTCTACCTCCTCAACCCCATGCCGGTCGGCGACGAGATGCCGGCCACCCCGTGGGTCCTCAAGCTCCGCCGCACCGACCGCATCCCCGAGCAGCTGGCCTTCGGCAACACCAGGGCGCCCGACACGGCCGACGCCGCGGGCTCGCTGCTGCCGCTGCTGGCCGGCGCCACCTCGACCGTCGAGGTCAGGGGCAACGGTCCGCTGGCCGAGGTGATGCGCGGGGTGCGGCCGCTGTTCACCGAGTCCCAGGTGCCGAGGGCGGCGCTGCGCGAGCTGACCGGCGCCGAGACCGTCCCCGAGGAGCGGCGCGCGATCATCGCCCCGCTGCGCGGCCGGCGCCGGGTGATCGGCGTCGCGGTCTTCCTCCGGCCGCCCGATCGCGAGTCCTTCGAGCAGGAGGACCTGCAGGTCGCGGCGCAGCTCGCCACCCATTCGGCGCTCGGCGTCGACAAGGCCATGCTGTACGGCCGTGAGGCGTCCATCGCCGACGAACTGCAGCGCACCATGCTCCCCGACGACCTGCCGGCGCCCACCGGGGTGCGGCTCGCGAGCCGTTATCTTCCCGCCGCCCAGTCCGCCCGCGTCGGCGGCGACTGGTACGACGCCATCCCGCTGCCCGGCAGCAGGGTGGCGTTGGTCGTGGGCGACGTGATGGGCCACTCGACGACGTCGGCCGCCATCATGGGCCAGCTGCGGACCACCGTGCAGACCCTGGCCGGGCTCGACCTGCCGCCGCAGGAGGTGCTGCACCACCTCGACGAGCAGGCGCAGCGCCTCGGCACCGACCGGATGGCCACCTGCCTCTACGCGGTCTACGACCCGGTCGCGCACCGCATCACCGCCGCGAACGCCGGCCATCCGCCGCCCGTGCTGCTGCACGTCGACGGATCGACGGAGCTGGTCGAGCTCCCGCCCAACGCGCCGATCGGCGTCGGCGGCGTGGACTTCGAGACCGTCGAGTTCGACGCGCCGGCCGGGGCCACGCTGCTGCTCTACACGGACGGTCTGGTCGAGTCGCGCACCAGGGACGTGTGGACCGGCGTGGAGCACCTGCGCGAGAAGCTGGCGGCGATCTCCGGGCTCACCCGGCCGGACGCGGCGCTTCCGCTGGAGCCGCTGTGCGACGAGATCCTGGACATCGTGGGCCCCGGCGACCGGGACGACGACATCGCCCTGCTGGCCGCCAGGTTCGAGGGCATCGCGCCCGAGAGCGTCGCCTTCCGCCGCCTGGACCCGCGTGCCGAGTCGGTGCGCGAGGCCAGGCGGCTGGTGCGCGAGAGCCTGGAGAAGTGGCAGCTCGGCGAGCTCGAGGACTCGGTCGAGCTGTTGGTCAGCGAGGTGGTGACCAACGCCGTCCGGTACGCCGAACGCCCGGTCACCGTCCGCCTGTTGCGCACGGACGTGCTGCGCTGCGAGGTCGGCGACGACGTGCCGCAGCTGCCACGGCTGCGGCAGGCGGGGCCGGCGGACGAGGGCGGGCGGGGCCTGTACCTCGTCCAGCGGCTCGCCAGGCAGTGGGGCGCGACGCGCCTGTCCACCGGCAAGTTGGTCTGGTTCGAGGTGGCCCCGCCCGCCGCCGCCAGCTGAGCGGCCGTCAGCCGGCCGCCGGCTCGCCGAGCGGCAGCGCCTCGGGCGCGCCGCCCAGCGCGGCCTCGGCGTCCAGCGTGGTGGCCACGGCCTGGAGCACCGCCGCGACGCGGAGCGCGTCGTGGACGGTCTCGCGCGCCAGATCGGCCGTGCGCAGCGCCTTCTCGTGCGCGTCGAGGCACTGACCACAGCCGTTGACCGCGGAGACGGCGAGCGACCACAGCTCCAGGTCGGCCTTGGGCACGGCCGGGTCGGCGAGCGCGGACATGCGCAGGCCGGCCCGCAGGGTGCCGTAGCCGGGGTCGGAGAGCTGGTGCCTGGCGCGGTAGTAGACGTTGTTCATCGTCATGGTGGCGGTAACCGCCAGGACCGCGCCGAACGCCTCGGCGGTGAGCCGCCCGCGGGCCTCGGGTTCGAGCTCGCGCAGCACCCGTGGGGAGCGGGCGGCGACGGCGCAGGCCAGCAGGGTGCCCCAGAGCTGCTGCGGGGAGAGCTGGGAGGTGGTGGTCACGGAACCGAGGTTGAGCCGCAGGTCCTTGGCGTAGTCGGGCAGGGCGGCCTTGAGGTCGTCGAGGGCCATCGGTGTCGACTCCTCAGACGCCCGCGAGCAGCTTGACCGGGTCCAGGGTCTCGTCGCCCCGGTTCCAGTTGCACGGGCACAGCTCGTCGGTCTGCAGCGCGTCCAGCACCCGCAGCACCTCGGTGGGGTTGCGGCCCACGGAGCCCGCCGTGACCATCGTGAACTGGACCTCGTTGTGCGGGTCGACGATGAACACGGCGCGCTGGGCGAACCCGTCGGCGCCCCGGACGCCGCAGGCCCGCATCAGGTCCTGCCGGGCGTCGGAGAGCATCGGGATCGGCAGCTCGCGCAGGTCCTGGTGGTCGCGGCGCCAGGCGTGGTGGACGAACTCGGAGTCGCCCGAGACACCGAGGAGCTGGGCGTCGCGCTCGGCGAACTCCCCGTGCAGGCGCCCGAAGGCGGCGATCTCGGTGGGGCAGACGAAGGTGAAGTCCTTGGGCCAGAAGAAGACGACGGTCCAGCTCTTCTCGCGGTCCTCGCTGGAGAAGGTGCGGAACTCCAGGGCGTCGGACGGGCCGACCACGCCGGTCAGTCGGTAGGCGGGGAACTGGTCGCCGATGGTGAGCATGTGACGGGACTCCATGTTCGTGGTTTGAGCGAATGGAAGTCCCCACCGTGGCATACGCGGTACTGCTCCTGGAATCACCGTTTCGGGTGGTTTCGCGATTGCCGGGGATTGGGCGCCCGCGGGGCGAACACGGCGCCCTCCGGACTGGTCGCGATGTATCGCGTTTCGGTACGCTGAAGGAGTGACAGCCGAGAACCCGCCCGCCGTGCCGTTGGGGAAGGTCCCGCTGGAGAAGGCGGCGCCGCAGCAAGCAGTCGCCGGGCCGCCGGCGGTCCGCGCCTCCGACGCCGACCGGGACCGGATAGCCGACATCCTGCGCGAGGCCCTGGCCGAGGGGCGCATCGACGCCGAGGAGCACGCGGAGCGGATCGACGCGGTCTACCGGGCCAAGACGCTGGCCGAGTTGGAACCGCTGATCGGCGACCTGCCGGCCGGCCAGCGGTACGTCCCGCCCGCCGCCGCCTCACCGGCCGTGGGCGTGGGTCCGCGACCATCCGGCGTGCGGCCCTCAGGACACGGGATCCAGGTGGCCGGCGCGAAGAACGTGGTGGCGGTGCTCAGCGGCGCCAACCGGCAGGGCCGCTGGCGGGTCGGCGCGAAGATCAACGCGGTGGCCGTCTGCGGTGGCGTCGAACTCGACCTGACCGAGGCGATCTTCGAGCAGCAGCACGTGGTCATCAACGCCACGGCCATCTGCGGCGGCATCGAGATCAAGGTCCCGGAGAACGTGACGCTGCGCGGCGCGGGCAGCGGCGTGATGGGCGGCTTCGACGTTCGGGAGGTCGAGTCCACCGAGCCGGGCGCGCCGGTGATCACCGTCCAGGGCGTGGCCATCTGGGGCGGCGTGGAGGCCAAGGTGGTGCACGGCAGGCGGATCCGCGACCTGCGTGACGAGTGACGACCGACGTCACCGCTCGGCGACGCATAACGGGGACGATTAACCGGAACGACTGACGTAACGACTGATACGACCGGCATGTTGTCGCTCCGTGCATAAGCGTGCGCACAGCGGGTAGGGCTCGGGGGACCGTCACTCGTATGGCCGCATGGTGGGAAGGGCGAACCGCGGCTCCCCCACGGACGAGTGAGGGTCCACGCCAGGAGCGACCTCCGTAGCCGTCATCAGGAGTTGACCGTGCTGCAATCGTCACCGCCACAAGAGTCCCAGTGGTCCCCAGCCGTTCCCACTCAGCGCAGCCCGAGGGACCTGGCCGGTCCCTGGCATTCGGAGGCCGCCTGCCGCCGGGATGAGGCGGGGCTTTTCTTCGCTCCCTCACAGGAGCCCACCGCCGCGCGCCTGTCCAGGGAGCAGGCGGCGAAGTCGGTCTGTGCCCGCTGCCCGGTGCTGCTCGAATGCCGGGAGCACGCACTGCTCCAACCGGAGCCTTACGGAGTGTGGGGCGGTCTCACGGCCGCGGAGCGGCGCGTGGTGCTGAGCAGGCGCCGAAGGCGTGAGGCCGCGGGGCCCGGCGGCGGCCGGACCGCGGACATCAGCCGCATCGCCTGACGGGCCGGGCGTGGCAGCCTGTCCCGGTTGTCACCGGGGGCCAGCCGGCTCCGGTCGCCGTCCGGGCATGGCCACGTGTCCCGGCTGTCGCCGGGAGCTCAACCGGCTCCGGTTCCTGGTCTCGGGGTGGTGCCGCCCAGCCCGCCCCAGGCCGTAAGGCCGTCGCCGGCCGACGGCTCCTTCCGACACCCGCCGCTTCCTCCGGCCGATGGCCTGGCCGGCCCGGGGAGGCGTGGGTTCGGCCCCGGCGTCGCGAGGGCCGGCCGGTCCCGGTATGGCCGCGTGTCCCGGCTGTCGCCGGGTCCCCAGCCGGCTTCGGTTCTTGGTCCGTGCGCGGCCGCCGTTCCGGCGGTGGCCGGGAGTTGGCCGGTTCCGGTTGCGGTCCGGGCGTGGCCGGTGTCCCGGCTGTCGCCGGGTCCCCAGCCGGCCCCGGTCGCCGCTGCCCGTGCCCCGGGCACAAGGCACCGCGCCGCGGTGGCCGCACCGAAAGGCGGCCGGCCGGTCTCGCCGGCGCCACCGTGACGCGCCCGTGCGCATAGCGCCCGCGCCTAGCGTCCGCGGTCGAAGTCGATGGCGCTGTAGGCGCGGAGCTTCGTGAGGCGGTGGGTGGAGTCGATCTGGCGGATCGTGCCCGAGCGGGAACGGACCACCAGGGACTGGGTGGTGGCCGTCTCGCCGCGGTAGCGGACGCCGCGCAGCAGCTCGCCGTCGGTGATGCCGGTGGCGACGAAGAACACGTTCTCGCCGCGCACCAGGTCGTCGGTGTGCAGCACCCGGTCCAGGTCGTGCCCGGCGTCCAGCGCCGCCCGGCGCTCGCCCTCGTCCTTCGGCCACAGCTTGCCCTGGATGGTGCCGCCCAGGCACTTGATGGCGCAGGCCGCGATGATGCCTTCCGGCGTGCCGCCGACGCCGAGCAGCAGGTCGACGCCCGTGCCCTCGCGGACGCTCATGATCGCGCCGGCCACGTCGCCGTCCGAGATGAACTTGATCCGCGCGCCGCTCTCCCGGACCTCCTTCACCAGGTCCGCGTGGCGTGGCCGGTCCAGGATGACCACCGTGACGTCCTCCGGGCTGCCGCCCTTGGCCTTGGCGACCCGGCGGATGTTGACCGCCGGCGGCGCGTCGATGTCGACGAACTCGGCGGCCTCCGGGCCCGTGGCCAGCTTGTCCATGTAGAAGACGGCGCTCGGGTCGAACATCGTGCCGCGCTCGGCCACGGCCAGCACCGAGACCGCGTTGCCCATGCCCTTGGCGGTGAGCGTGGTGCCGTCCACCGGGTCGACGGCCACGTCGCACTCGGGCCCCGTCCCGTCGCCGACGCGCTCGCCGTTGAACAGCATCGGCGCCTCGTCCTTCTCGCCCTCGCCGATCACCACCACGCCGTTCATCGACACCGTGGACACCAGCGTGCGCATGGCCCGCACGGCGGCGCCGTCGGCGCCGTTCTTGTCGCCGCGCCCGACCCAGCGCCCGGAGGCCATGGCGCCGGCCTCGGTGACGCGGACGAGCTCCAGGGCCAGGTTGCGGTCGGGGGCCTGCGGGTCGACGTCGAGCTGCGGCGGGAGATGTTCGGGCATCGGGACACGCCTTTCTGGGCGGAGGGTGCTTTCGACTCTAGCCCGAATGAGTACACATGAGCAGAGCGCCCTTCGGATGAGCATTGCCGGGGGTGGTTGCTCGGCGCCCGGCGGCGTGCGCGACGATGGCTGGGTGGCGAGCGAGACGACCGAGACGGCGCGGCAGACGGAGACGGCGGGCGAGGCGGAGCCGGCGGGCGAGCGGCCCGCCGCGAGGTCGCGGCAGCGACTCCGCCTCCAGACCATCAGGAACATGGTGCTGTCCATGGCGATCATCTGCCTCGGCGCCTTCGCCATGTACTTCTTCATCCCGCACGACGAGTCCATCGACCCGGTGCGCGAGGTGGAGTACGACGTGGCGGCCAGCACCGCGGCCCGCGTCGCGCCGTACGAGCTGCTGGCGCCCGAGGGGCTGCCGGAGGACTGGCGCGCCACCTCGGTGCGGTACGAGCCGCAGGGCGAGTTCGGCGCCACCTGGCGGCTCGGCATGATCGATCCGGAGGACGAGTACGTCGCGCTCGCCCAGTCCGACGCGGTCGTCGGCGGGCCTGAGCCCTTCCTGGCCTCGGTCACCCAGAATGCCGAGGACACCGGCGAGACGGTGTCGGCGGCCGGCCGGGACTGGGCCCGCTACGAGGGCGACCGGTACGACGCGCTGGTGCTCCAGGAGCCGGAGGTGACCACCGTGGTGTTCGGCACGGTGGCCACCGACCGACTCGTCGCCTTCGCTGAGGCCCTGGAGGTCAGAGCGAGGTGACCGCCTCTTCGGCGGCCAGTCGCGGCTGCCGGGGCGCGAACGCCGACTCGGCGGGCCGGCCGATGTTCACCAGCACCAGCGAGCGCTGCCTGCCGTCCCCGAAGAACTCCTTGTCCACGCCCGCCGCGTCGAAGCCGGACATCGGCCCAGCGGCGAGCCCCGCCGCCCGCACGCCCAGCACGAAGTAGCCGATCTGCAGCCCCGCGTTCAGCTGCGCCGACGCGGCGCGCGCGTCGGCGTCGGCGAAGGCGTCCTTGAGGGTGGGCTTGGCCGGGACCAGCCGCGGCAGCTTCTCGTGGAAGTCCAGGTCGGCCGAGAGGATGGCGGTGACCGGGGCCTCGGCCGTCTGCCGCTGGTTGCCCGAGGCGACGTGCCGCAGCAGCCGCTGCTTGGCCTCCGCGCTGCGGATCAGCGTGATCCGCAGCGGCGACGAGTTGTACGCGGTCGGCGCCAGCTTGATCAGGTCGTAGACCGCCGCGATCTGCTCGTCGGTCACCGGCTCGTCCGTGAAGGCGCGCGCGGTGTGCGCCTCGTGGAAGAGCAGGTCCTGGGCGGCGGGGTCGAGGGCGAGGCTGGTCATCCTGGCGTTGCCTTTCGCGGGGGTGGGAAGACGTCGGACGTGCGGCCCGACCGGCCGCACGCCCCCGCAACGGGCCGACCCGGGGTCGCTATTCCCCGGCGCCGTCCGCCTCCTCCCGCGCGGCGGCGCCCTCGCTCTCCGCGATCGCCGCGTCGAGCCTGGCCCTTGCGCCCTCCAGCCAGTGGCCGCAGATCCGCGCCAGCTCCTCGCCGCGCTCCCAGAGCGCGAGCGACTCCTCGAGCGTGACGCCGCCCGCCTCAAGACGGCGCACCACGTCGACCAGCTCGTCCCGCGCCTGCTCGTAGCCGAGCGCCGCCGCGCCGGCCTCGCCCGTCCCCGCCGCCTCCGTCAGATCCGTCACGTCCGCCACCCTAAGCTCCGCCTCTCACCCGATCCGCCGCCGCCGCTCACCGCTCGTCCGCCACCTCGTCCGCCACCGTGACGGGGAACGAGCCGTCCGCCACCCGGGCCCGCAGCCGCTCGCCCGCCGCCACCTCGTCCGCCGCGCGCACCGCCGCGCCGTCCGCCCGCTGGAGCACCGCGTAGCCGCGGCGCAGCGTGGCCGCGGGGGAGAGCGCCACCACCCGGGCCCTGGTGTGCTCCAGATCACCCGCCGCCCGGTCGAGCAGATGCCGCAGCGTGCGCCGGGAGCGCTCGAGCAGCGCCGCGAGCTCCTCCTGGCGCCCGTCCACCATCCGGTGCGGGTGGGCCATCGAGGGCCGGCTGCGCGCCGCCGCGAGACCCCGCTCCTCGCGGTCGAGCACCGAGCCGAGCACCCGCCTGGCCCGCTCCCGAAGCTGCCGCACCCGCGCCAGCTCCTCGCCCACGTCCGGCACGGTGCGCTTGGCCGCGTCCGTCGGCGTGGAGGCCCGCACGTCCGCCACCAGGTCGAGCAGCGGGGTGTCCGGCTCGTGCCCGATGGCCGAGACCACCGGCGTGCGGCACTCGGCCACCGCCCGCACCAACGCCTCGTCGGAGAACGGCAGCAGGTCCTCCACGCTGCCGCCGCCCCGCGCCACGACGATCACGTCGACCGCCGGATCCGCGTCCAACTCCCGCACCGCGTCCACCACCTGGGGCACCGCGTGCACGCCCTGCACCGGCACGTTGCGCACCGCGAACCGCACCGCCGGCCAGCGCAGCCGCGCGTTCTCCAACACGTCACGCTCGGCGGCCGAGGCGCGGCCCGTCACCAGACCGACGCAGCCCGGCAGGAACGGCAGAGGACGCTTGCGCTCCGGCGCGAACAACCCCTCGGCGGCCAGCGCCCGCTTGAGGCGGTCGAGGCGGAGCAGCAGCTCGCCCACCCCCACCGCGCGGATCTCGGAGGCGCGCAACGACAACTCGCCCCGCGGCGCGTACCACTCGGGCTTGCCGAGGACCACCACCCGGGCGCCCTCGCGTATCACGTCGGCCACCCGGTCGAACACCCCGCGATAGCAGGTGACTCGGAGCGAGACGTCCTGCGCCGGGTCGCGCAGCGTGAGGAACACCACCCCGAAGCCGGGCCGCCGGCTGAGCTGGGTGATCTGCCCCTCGACCCACACCGCGCCCAGGCGCTCCACCCAACTCCCGATGAGCCTGGACACCTCACCCACCGGGATCGGCGTCTCCGCCGACGTCTGCACAGCCATGGCCCCACGCTATCGCCGGGGACCGACAACGGACCGACCGAGCCGTCGGGGCTGTCGGAGCGCCCCCGTACGATAGGCGCATGGTCGACCCGTCTGACACCAACCGCCGCGTACTTCTCGCCGCCCCCCGTGGATACTGCGCGGGCGTGGACCGGGCCGTGATCGCCGTCGAACGCGCCCTCGAGCAGTACGGCGCGCCCATCTACGTGCGCCACGAGATCGTGCACAACAAGTACGTGGTGCAGATGCTGGAACAGAAGGGCGCCGTCTTCGTCGACGAGACGTCCGAGGTCCCGCGCGGCGAGATCGTGATCTTCTCGGCCCACGGCGTCGCCCCCGAGGTGCACCGCGAGGCCGAGCGCGGCGGCCTCGCCACGGTGGACGCCACCTGCCCGCTGGTCACCAAGGTCCACAAGGAGGCCGTCCGCTTCGCCAAGGACGACTACGAGATCCTGCTCATCGGCCACGAGGGCCACGAGGAGGTCGTCGGCACCAGCGGCGAGGCACCCGACCACATCACCCTGGTCGACGGCCCGGAGGCGGCCGAGCAGGTCGAGGTCAAGGACCCCTCCCGGGTGGTCTGGCTCTCCCAGACGACGCTCTCGGTCGACGAGACCATGGAGACGGTCGGCGCCCTCAAGCGCCGCTTCCCCCTGCTGAACGACCCACCGAGCGACGACATCTGCTACGCCACGCAGAACCGGCAGACCGCGATCAAGCAGGTCGCCGCCGAGGCGGATCTGGTGCTCGTGGTCGGCTCGCGCAACTCGTCCAACTCGGCCCGCATGGTCGAGGTGGCGCTCGGCGCCGGCGCCAAGGCCGCCTACCTGGTGGACAACGCCGACGAGATCGACGAGGCGTGGCTGGCCGACGTGACCACGGTCGGGCTCTCCTCGGGCGCCTCGGTCCCCGAGGTGCTGGTGGACGGCGTGGTCGAGTGGCTGGCCGAGCGCGGCTTCGGCCAGGTCGAGGTCGTGCAGCCGATGCGGGAGCACATCCAGTTCTCGCTGCCCAAGGAGCTGCGCCGCGACCTGCGGGCCGAGGCGGCCGCGCGCCGCGTCGAGGCCAACGTCTAGCGACCGCGCGTCGCGGCCCGCCGCTCGGCGCGCCTGCGCACCAGCCGGTGGCAGGAGCGGGAGAGCGTGACCGCGCAGGCCGTCATGGTGCCGGCGAAGACCCAGGGCGCGCTGAGCGCCAGGGTCGTCACCGTCTCCAGCAGTCCGTTGGTGCTGAGCAGGCCGACGGCGAACGCGATGGGGGCCGCGACCGGGGCGCAGACCAGGTCGGCCGGCCGCACCCAGAGCGAGACCGCCGCCGAGGTGGCGACGAACAGCGCCCCGTAGTAGGTCGGCGCCCCGTCGGCCCCGCCGATCAGCTTGCAGAGCCAGGCCGCCGCGACCATCGACGCCACCGCGAGCGCCCCGCAGCCGAGCCCGGTGAGGCGCGCCCTGGGGAGTCGCCGGGCCGGTCGGGGTTGGCGCCCGGCCGCCGGCACCCGCCCCGCGGGCCGGGGCACCGTCGTCCGCACCGGGGCCGTCGCATAGTGCTCTGGGTGACGGGTTGTGTGCGTTGTGTGTTCCACGTCACCAAGGTAATGCGGCGAAGGTGGGGAAAAGGGCGATGGACACGCTTGCGGCCCATATGACAGTCGGTCGAGGGCTCCCCCGTCGGGGGTAGCCGGTCCCGGGCGCGCCCGTAGACTGGTTCACCGGCCCACGGTCCGTCGGCCACCGTCCACGCATTCTCGCCCGGGAAGTCTCACGTGTCGCTCACGATCGGAATCGTCGGCCTGCCGAACGTCGGCAAGTCGACCCTGTTCAACGCCCTGACCAAGAACGACGTCCTGGCGGCCAACTACCCCTTCGCCACCATCGAGCCCAACATCGGCGTCGTCGGCGTGCCCGACCCGCGCCTCACGCGGCTCGGCGAGCTCTTCGGCTCGCAGCGGATCCTGCCGGCCACCGTCGACTTCGTCGACATCGCGGGCATCGTGCGGGGCGCGAGCGAGGGCGAGGGCCTGGGCAACAAGTTCCTCCACCACATCCGCGAGGCCGACGCGATCTGCCAGGTCATCCGGGCCTTCAAGGACGAGAACGTGGTCCACGTCGACGGCAAGGTGTCGCCCAAGAGCGACATCGAGACCATCGACACCGAGCTGATCCTGGCCGACCTGGGGACCGTCGAGAAGGTGCTGCCCAGGCTCCAGAAGGAAGCCAGGATCAAGAAGGACAGGCAGCCGGTCGTCGCGGCCGTGGAGGCGGCCAAGGCCATCCTCGAGGACGGCCGCACCCTCTTCTCCGCCGGCATCGCGCAGGGCTCCGAGCAGGCCGAGCCGCTCCAGGAGCTGCACCTGCTGACGGTCAAGCCCTTCCTCTACGTCTTCAACGTGGACGAGGACGAGCTCACGGACGAGGCGTTCAAGGCCGAACAGCGCGCCCTGGTGGCGCCGGCCGAGGCGATCTTCCTCAACGCCAAGCTGGAGGCGGACCTCGCCGAGCTCGACGAGGATGAGGCCCTCGAACTGCTGGAGACCGTCGGCCAGCAGGAGCCCGGCCTCGCCACCCTGGCCCGCGTCGGCTTCGACACCCTCGGCCTCCAGACCTACCTGACCGCGGGCCCCAAGGAGGCCCGCGCCTGGACCATCCCCAAGGGCGCCACCGCCCCCGAGGCGGCCGGCGTCATCCACACCGACTTCCAGAAGGGCTTCATCAAGGCCGAGGTCATCTCCTACGACGACCTCCTCGAAGCCGGCTCCGTCACCGAGGCCCGCTCCCGCGGCAAGGCGCGCATGGAGGGCAAGGACTACGTGATGCGCGACGGCGACGTGGTGGAGTTCCGCTTCAACGTGTGACGGCCGCCGTAGCACAGAGCCACTGACCTGGCAAACGCGCAGGTCGCGGTGGGGTCGCCCCATCACGGGGTGACCCCGCCGTCATCCCCGTGCTGGATCGGTGCTGGATTTTCTGACACCCCGTCACCTGTCATCATCCCAGGTCAGCCCCACCGTGCTGGATTCGTGCTGGGCCTACACATGCGCGGCGGCCAGTGTCACGACACTTCCGCTCAGCACTGGAATCAGACAGCAGACCTGAAGAGCCCTCGCTGCCCTGGCAGCCGGCGAGGAGTCCAGCGCCGCAATACAGGCCCCCAGCTACCCGACCCGCCAACGTGCGCCATCGTCCAACACACACGGTGTTTCACGACTGATCGGTGAACACACCACAACGGACTGTCGCGTCTAGGCTCTTGAGCGCCGCACGCTAACGGCATCCCGTGTCAGCGCCCAGCGCTATCGTTGAGGCACTTAGCTTGGACTTTGCCACTAGTGGCACTGCTGTCGTGCACCGGCATGTGAAGGATGGGCGCCGAAGGATGGACAGGTCACACGAACACCTCACCGCAGGATCGCGGTCAGGCCCTGGGCTCGGCGCTGGCAAGGGGGTGGCCTGGTAATGGCTCTCAAGAAGTCGGACCTGTACAGCTCGCTCTGGCGGAGCTGCGACGAGCTGCGCGGCGGCATGGATGCCAGCCAGTACAAGGACTACATCCTGACGCTGCTGTTCGTGAAGTACGTGACGGACAAGGCCAAGTCCGATCCGAACTCCTTGATCGACGTCCCCGTCGGTGGATCCTTCGACGACATGATCGCACTCAAGGGAGACAAGGAGATCGGCGATAAGGTCAACAAGATCATCGGCAAGCTCGCCGAGGCCAACGGACTCGAAAAGGTCATCGACCTGGCCGACTTCAACGACGAAGAGAAGCTCGGCAAGGGCAAGGAGATGCAGGATCGCCTCTCCAAGCTGGTGACGATCTTCGCTGATCTCGACTTCCGAGGTAGCCGCGCTGAGGGCGACGACCTACTTGGCGACGCCTACGAGTACCTGATGCGGCACTTCGCCACGGAGTCGGGCAAATCGAAGGGCCAGTTCTACACCCCTGCCGAGGTCTCGCGCGTACTCGCCAAGGTCGTCGGTATCGGAGCGGGCACCCGGCAGGACCACACGGTCTACGACCCCACGTGCGGGTCCGGCTCGTTGCTCCTCAAGGTCGCTGACGAGGCCCCACGTGGCCTCACCATCTACGGTCAGGAGAAGGACAACGCCACCTGGGCGCTGGCCCAGATGAACATGATCCTCCACGGCTACGAGGACCGTGACATCCGCAAGGGTGACACGATCACCAGCCCACAGTTCACCCAGGGCGCACGGCTACAGACCTTCGACTTCGCCGTCGCTAATCCGCCGTTCTCGATCAAGTCGTGGAGCAACGGCCTCGAGAACGACTACGGCCGCTTCGACCTCGGCCGGCCGCCGGAGAAGAACGGCGACTACGCCTTCCTGCTGCACATCCTCAAGTCGCTCAAGAGCACGGGCAAGGCCGCAGTCATCTTGCCGCACGGTGTGTTGTTCCGCGGTCACGCCGAGGCGGGCATTCGTATGGAGCTGCTGCGCCGCGGCTACATCAAGGGAATAATCGGCCTGCCCCCGAACCTCTTCTACGGCACCAGCATCCCGGCTTGCATCATCATCCTCGACAAAGAGAACGCCCAAGCGCGCACCGGCGTCTTCATGGTCGACGCCTCCAAGGGGTTCACCAAGGACGGCAACAAGAACCGTCTCCGGAGCCAGGACATTCACAAGATCGTCGACGTCTTCAACAAGCAGACCGAGATTGAGCGCTACTCACGTATGGTGCCGCTCCACGAGATTGCCGACCCGAAGAACGACTACAACCTCAACATCCCGCGGTACATCGACTCCTCCGAGCCGGAAGACGTCCAGGACCTCCACGCCCACCTTCACGGCGGGATCCCCGACCACGACCTGGACGCACTCAACGGGTACTGGGAGGCGTTCCCGAGTCTTCGTACCACGCTCTTCAAGCCGAACCGTCCCGGCTACAGCGACCTGGCTGTCGGTGTAGCTGAGGTGCAACAGGCCATCCTGGACTCCGACGAGTTCCAGAAGTTCGCAATGGACATCCGTGGCCAGGTTGACGATTGGTTCGCCGCCCACCGGCCGGTCCTGCAAGCGCTCAACCCAGACACTATCCCCAAGGACCTGATCGCTCGTATCGGCGACGATCTACTGGCCCGGTTCAGGAACACCCCGCTGCTCGACGAGTACGACGTCTACGAGCAGCTCATGACTTATTGGCATGGCGTCATGCACGACGACGTCTTTCTCGTCATGAATGAGGGGTGGTGTGAGGCGGCGAAGCCTCGCAAGACCCTCGAGGACAAGGCGCGCAAGCTCTCCGAGACCCCGGACCTTGTCGTTGGCTCGGGGCGCAGCGCCACCAAGTTCAAGATGGACCTCATCCCGCCGAGGCTTGTCGTCACTCGGTACATTGCGGACGAGCAGTCCAAGGTTGATGCATTGCACACGGCAGTCGAAGACGCCAGCCGTGCTATCGAGGAGTATATCGAAGAGCACGCCGCAGAAGACGGCCTGCTTGCCGAGGCGATGGACGAAGGCAAGGTCTCTAAAGCTCTCGTTTCGTCGCGCCTTAAGGTGGCTCGGCACGAGGGAACTGACGCGGCGGAGGTCGAGGCCCTCCAGCACCTGATCAAGCTGTACAACGAAGAGGCTGTCGCCAAGAAGACCGCCAAGGAAGCCCAGGCTTCCCTCGATCTCGCGACGTTTAAGAAGTACGGCGATCTCACTGAGCCTGAGATCAAGCAGCTCGTACTCGACGATAAGTGGCAGGCGGCGATCAGTAGCCGCGTTGTGTCTGAAGCTGAGTCACTCACGCTGGCACTCGTTTCGCGGATCCAGCAGCTCGGTGAGCGCTACGCCGAGACTGTCAATGATCTCGATAACGACCTAGAGCAGCGAGAGTTCAGGGTCATTGCCCACTTGACGGCAATGGGGGTATACGCGTGACAGTGCCACAAGTTACGACTCTTGGGGAGTTGCTGAGGCGAGGCGGGGGCTCTATCAGAACTGGGCCATTTGGTACTGCGCTGAGAGCGTCCGAGTATTCCGATACAGGTGTTCCAGTCATTTCCGTTGGCGAGATCGGTCATGGTCGGCTATGCATCACCTCTGCTACGCCAAGGGTAGGGCCAAGCGTCGTTAAGCGAATGTCAGAGTATGTACTTCGAGCAAACGATATCGTTTTCGGGCGAAAGGGCGCCGTTGACCGATCTGCAAGGGTATTGGATTCTCAAGAAGGGTACTTCCTAGGGTCGGATGGAATTCGGGTTCGGTTGGGAACAGCCATTGATCCGTTGTATATGGTCTACGTGCTGCAGTCGACCCAGGTTCGAGACTGGATCGTGCAACACGCAACCGGCACGACTATGGCCTCTTTGAATCAGAAAATTCTTAGTAGACTTCCGCTATGCCTTCCATCTGTGGAGCGGCAACGTGCCATCGGGCAGGTTCTTGCTGAAGCTGACGATTCAATCGCCGCACTGGAACGGATGATCGCTAAGAAGCAAGCGGTCAAGCAAGGCACGATGCAGCAACTCTTGGCCGGGAGGACTCGGCTTCCAGGCTTCACCGGCGAGCTCGCAGAACATCGTCTCTCAGATGTGAGCATCA
Source organism: Streptomyces sp. NPDC127098 (assembly GCF_042722465.1). NCBI lineage: Bacteria > Bacillati > Actinomycetota > Actinomycetes > Kitasatosporales > Streptomycetaceae > Streptomyces > Streptomyces sp. NPDC127098. The sequence continues at coordinate 26,877 of NZ_JBHXFJ010000041.1, read as the reverse complement.
AGATCCAAGACGGTACCCACTTCTCGCCCCGACTTGGAGGTTCATCCTTCAAGTACATCACCTCGAAGAATATTGGGTTTGGGGTTATGAAATTGGAGACCGTGGAGACGATCTCCGAGTCTGAACACAGGAAGATCTATAGTCGCTGCGATACAAGATTTGGTGATCTGCTGATCACGAAGGATGGGGCGAACACTGGCAACGCCGCCTTGAATCCATTTCGAGAGGAGATCAGCCTCCTCTCAAGTGTCGCCTTTCTTCGCTGCGACCCGCAGAAGGCTTCCGAGGCGTACATTTTGCAGTATTTGCTCTCAAGTCAAGGTCGACAGCAGATCAAGAATGCAATGGCGGGTAACGCGATTACGCGTTTGACACTTGCCAAGATTCGTGATCTCGTGGTGCCAATGCCTGGGATTGATGAACAACGAGCACTGGCTCAAGTGCTTGGCGATGCGGATGGAGAAATTTTGGCCCTGCATGCCAAGCTTCGAAAAATGATTGACGTCAAGCGTGGCATGATGCAGAGGCTACTGAACCGCCTTCCGGACAGGAAAGGCGCGGCATGAGTAATGTAGGTCAAGCCGAACGCAAGGCTCAAGATCACGTTATTACCTTTCTTCGGGAGTCGCTGGGCTACGACTACCTCGGCAACTGGGAGCACCGTGCGGCAAACTCCAACGTCGATGCCGAGCTACTCGAGCAGAACCTCCGTGCCCGGGGCTACAACGACAACCTCATCAACAAGGCGATCGACAAGCTGAAGAGTGACGCCTCGCTCGGTGGCGGTCGTGACCTGTACGAGGCGAACCGGGACGTCTACGGTCTGCTCCGGTACGGTTTGAAGGTCAAGCCTGGTGTCGGCGAGCAGATGGAGACGGTCTGGCTTATCGACTGGGCGCGCCCCGAAGACAACCACTTCGCTCTGGCCGAAGAAGTGACGGTGCTGGGGCAGCACGCGAAGCGCCCAGACATCGTGCTGTATGTCAACGGCATCGCCTTCGGGACGATCGAGCTCAAGCGCTCGAAGGTTGCCGTCTCTGAAGGTATCCGCCAGACCATCGGAAACCAGCGTCCCGAGTTCATCCGGTCGTTCTTCACGACGGTGCAGCTAGTCATGGCCGGCAACGATGTGGAGGGGCTGCGCTACAGCACTATCGACACGCCGGAGAAGTACTGGCTTGCATGGCGGGAGCCGTCCGACATCGCCGCCCCCCTGGATCGTTCCTTGACCCAGCTCTGCTCAAAGGAACGTCTGCTTGAGCTGGTTCACGACTTCATGGTCTTCGATGCGGGGCAGAAGAAGACCTGTCGGCACAACCAGTACTTCGGCGTCAAGGCCGCTCAGGAGCGGATCGCCAAGCGCGAGGGCGGCATCATTTGGCACACTCAGGGCTCCGGCAAGTCTCTGACGATGGTGTGGCTGGCCAAGTGGATTCGCGAGAATCAGCCGGATGCCCGCGTGCTCCTCATCACTGACCGGAGCGAACTGGATGATCAGATTCAGAAGGTCTTCCAGGGAGTCAACGAGGCCATCTATCGCACCAAGAGCAGCGCTGATCTCCTCGCTACATTGAATGCGAGCGAGGAGTGGCTGGTCTGCTCGCTGGTTCACAAGTTTCGTGGCTCGGAAGACGAGGCCGCCCGGGATGAAGCTGAGAGCGAGTTCATCCGTGCGCTGAAGGCGACTGTCCCCAAGGACTTCCATGCCAAGGGCAATATCTTCGTCTTCGTCGACGAGGCCCACCGTACGCAGTCGGGCAAGATGCACGACGCCATGAAGGAGCTCATGCCTGGGGCCATGTTTATCGGCTTCACCGGTACGCCTCTCCTTAAGGCAGACAAGGACACCACTGTCCAGCGGTTCGGCAGCTTCATTCACACCTACAAGTACAACGACGGCGTTGCCGACGGCGTCGTGCTCGACTTGCGGTACGAGGCTCGCAACATCGACCAGGACCTGACCTCGGCGGCGAAGGTCGACCAGTGGTTTGAGGCCAAGACCCGCGGCATGACGGACCTCTCCCGCGCCGAGCTCAAGAAACGCTGGGGCACCATTCAGAAGGTCGTCAGCTCGGAGCCGAGGGCCCGGCAGATAGTCAACGACATCCTGTTCGACATGGAGATCAAGCCCCGTCTGTCGGATGGCCGAGGCAACGCCATTCTCGTCAGTCAGAGCATCTACCAGGCGTGTAAGTTCTACGAGCTGTTCACTCAGGCTGGCTTCAAGGGCAAGTGCGCCATCATCACCTCGTACACACCACAGTCGAGTGACATCGCCAAGGAAGACTCAGGCCACGGCGCGACCGAACGGCTGCGCCAGTACGAGATCTACCGGCAGATGCTCGCGGACCACTTCAACGAGCCTGCCGACAAGGCGATGGGCAAGGTCGAGCAGTTCGAGAGGGACGTCAAGGAACGTTTCATCAATGACCCGGGCCAGATGCGGCTACTCATCGTCGTCGACAAGCTCCTGACCGGCTTCGACGCCCCGAGTGCGACGTACCTGTACATCGACAAGAAGATGCAGGACCACGGTCTGTTCCAGGCGATCTGCCGGGTCAACCGCCTTGACGGCGAGGACAAGGACTACGGCTACATCGTCGACTACCGCGACCTGTTCAACTCCCTTGAGTCCGCGATCGCGGACTACACCGGCGGTGCTCTCGAAGGCTACGAGACGAAGGACATCGAAGGGCTGCTGTCAGACCGGATCGACAAGGCCCGTGACGACCTCGATGAGGCCCTGGAGAAGATCCGGGCGCTCTGTGAGCCGGTCGAACCACCAAAGAACACTCTCCAGTACCAGCAGTACTTCTGCGCCCAGGAGCAGGGCAACACCGAGCAGCTCAAGGCCAACGAGCCCAAGCGGGTTGAGCTCTACAAGTCTGTGGCGGCCGTGACTCGCGCGTACGGCAACCTCGCCAACGAAATGCAGGCCGCTGGGTACAGCGATGCCGAAGCCGCAGCGATCAAGGAAGAGATCGCCCACTACGCCAACGTGCGTGAAGAGGTGAAGCTCGGCGCTGGCGAGAACGTCGATTTCAAGCAGTACGAGGCCGGCATGCGGCACCTGCTCGACACGTACATCAGCGCCGGCCCCTCCGAGGTGGTATCCGACTTCCAGGAAGCCGGGCTGATCCAGTTGATCGTCGAGATGGGAGCCGGCGCGCTCGACAAGCTTCCCTCGGGTATCAAGAGGGACCCGGAAGCGGTGGCGGAAACGATCGCCAACAACATGCGCGTGGTGATCATCGATGAGCGCCCGATGAACCCGAAGTACTACGACAGGATGTCGGAGCTGCTCGACGCAATACTTGAGGAACGGCGGCAGAATGCTCTGGACTACAAGGAGTACCTCGCGAAGCTCCTGGAGCACGCGTCCAAGCTCGGCAAGGGCGAGTCAGACACCAAGTACCCGGAGTGGGCTGACAACGCTGCTCGCCGCGCTCTGATTGATTTCTTCGGTCAGTCGCCGGAACTGGCTGCGGTTGTGGACACCACTGTTCTCCATACCAAGCCCGACTCGTGGGTGGGCAACGTGATGAAGGAGAAGAAGGTCAAGCGCGCGCTCGCTCAGGCACTGCCCGCCGACTTCGACCAGCTTGATGAGCTACTGGAACTGCTAAAGGCACGCCATGAGTACCGCTAGCGCCTCTCTCACCGTTCGTGGCATCGACGTTGACGTTATCTACAAGAACATCAAGAACCTGCACATCGGTGTTTATCCGCCACTGGGACGCGTCCGTGTAGCAGCGCCGCACCAGCTCGACAGTGAGCAGGTGCGGCTCGCTGTAATCCAACGGCTACCGTGGATTAAAGAGCGGCGCGAGAAACTTCGATCAGCTGCCCGGCAGTCCACGCGAGAGATGGTCACAGGCGAGTCCCACTATGTGTGGGGCGTTCGTCGCAGGATGAAGGTCGTGGAGCGTCCCGGGCGGGCTCACTTCGAGCTAGACGGTGAACGACTGCTGCTGTATGTCCCGGTCGGCACAACAGCTGAACACCGGCGAGAGTTGCTCGACCGTTGGCATCGGGAGCAGTTGCGACATGTGATCCCGGATTTGATTGCCAAATGGGAACCTGTCCTCGAAGTGTCGGTGCCGCGGTGGAATATCAAGCGCATGAAGACCAAGTGGGGCTCGTGCAATCGCGAGACCGGGCGCATCTGGTTCAACGTTGAACTTGCCAAGAAGCCTCCAGGCTGCCTGGAGTACATCGTTGTCCATGAGATGACGCACTATCTTGAACGCAACCATGATGAGCGCTTCACCAAGCTCATGGAAAGATTCATGCCGAACTGGCGGAGCCTTCGTGACGAGCTAAATGAAGCGCCACTCGCCGAGGAAGAGTGGGCATAAGGGTGCAAAAGGAGGAGCCTTACGTAGGTCAAACTTACGCGAACCGGATCACGGTGTGGGCGGCGGCGTGATTCGTCGGATCGGTGCACGATCTTAGCTGAAGGCGTCGCGATCCTCCTGGCAGGGCGAGGCGATAGGTTCCAAACTCAGTTCGACCGAAGTGCGGGTGTCCGCCGCAGAACCGGAGGCTCGACCCGGTGAAGTTCATTGTCCTACCCCAAGGCACGCCGGTGCGCTCAGGCCCCGAGGCTGTGGTCCTAGTGGCCGATGACTGGGATGACTTCGGCTTCCGCACTAGCTATACGCTTTGGTACCGAGACCCGCTGACGCAGACGAACTTGGGTTTCGTCAAGGTCGCCGTCGCCGGACAGGAAGACGGCCCCAGCCCTATCCGTGCCGGGGTTTACGATGGCTCGCCACCAGGTGAACTCTTCTCGCTCGGACAGAGCGATCTCTACTATGACAACATCAAGAAGCTCGGTCACGACAGGCGCGAAGAGATCCTCCGGGGACTCTCTGACGTGGCCTACAACCCGGATCTTCTTGAGACCGCTATGCAGTACCCAGTGACACGCTCATCACTGTTGCGCACGGTTGAGGAACAGACGGTCAGGGCACAGTTCAATCGGATTGCCCGTGGCGGAGTCCGGCTGACCGAGTACTGGTTCCGCTACATGGCACCGGGGCATGGCGCTGAGAGCACTCTCGACTTCAAGGTGGATCCTGACTCCAGGCCATCTAGCAATATTCATGTCCTCATCGGCCGCAACGGAGTTGGCAAGACGACCCTGCTGCGGAATCTCGCCGCTGCGGTCGTCTGGCCCGGGAGGCACGCGGAATTCGGCCGTGTTGATGTCCTCCCGACGTCGACGTCCTCAGTTGGCGAGCGGTTCGTGAACGTAGTTTCGGTCACCTTCAGCGCGTTCGATCCCTTCGTTGAAGTGATCGAGGAGAGTGATCCCCAGGCGGTGAGATACACCTACGTCGGCCTGCAGAGCACCCCACTCGATGATCTGGAGGCGGGCACCCAGCAGCAACGACTGCAATCAGCCTTCAACGCCGGGGTCCAGGCCGTTATCAACTCGCGGGAACTCATGCGCTGGCGCGACGCCATGATGCTGCTGAGCCGTGACCCGCAGTTCGCGGAATCCGCTATCGCGGCCTACGCGCGTGACCTTCGGGCAGGCATGAGAATTACGGAATCCCAGGTGCGTGACCTGACCTCTGCCTTCGGCCGGATGAGCTCAGGTCACGCGATCGTAGCGCTGACCATGACACAGCTCGTGCATCTTGTGGCAGAGCAGTCCCTGGTCCTGGTGGACGAGCCCGAGGCCCATTTGCATCCACCACTGCTGGCTTCCTTCATGCAAGGGCTGTCTAACCTCTTGGCTGCCCGCAACGGCGTCGCAGTAGTTGCTACACACTCGCCCGTTGTGCTTCAGACGGTGCCGCAGTCCTGCGTCTACAAGCTGATACGCCACGGTGAGAGCAGCCGCTTCGAGCGCCCGCTGATTGAGACGTACGGTGAGAACGTGGGCGTGCTGACCCACGAGGTATTCGGGTTGGAGGTGATGGAGTCCGGCTTCTATGCGGAGATCGGCAGAGCGGTGGCCGCTCTGGACTCATACGAAGAAGTCCTCGCCCACTTCGACGGCAAGCTCGGCGGAGAGGCGAAGGGGCTGGTCCGGATCCTCCTCGCAGAGAAGACGGATGGGCCCCTTTGATGTGGCCCCTTAAGATCCCCATGCGCAAGGCGAGTGACAGCTACCGGGCATGCGTCGCCCGCAGCACCGCGGCGGAGGGGCGGCGCGAGCGGCTGCTCAAGGCGGCGGACACCGTGCACAAGGCTGGCCAAGCGCTGCGCGAGGCCGCTGCTGACAGGAGCCTGCACGACCTTGACGCGAAAGATTTTACGGTTCCCGAAATTGCAGGCGGCACTTTCGTGGACTGGGTGTATGGAAATGGCATACAGACCGTCGAGGGACGGGCGATCCGCGACGAGCTGATGGCCGCTGCTCCCAACGAACGATGCCCGCTATGCCGACAGGGTACCGTCCGCCAGCTCGACCACTTTATGCCGAAGAGCCTCTTCCCCGCGCTGTGTGTAGATCCGCTCAACCTGGTCCCCGTCTGCGAGCGGTGTAACTTAATCAAAGGAAACAAACGTCCGGACAGCGCCGAAAGTACGCTTTTGCACCCCTACCTCGACCGGATATCCCACGAGAGTTGGCTGGACGCAAGAACAATCCATGATTTCGGCACAGTGCAACTGCGTTTCTTCGTCAGCCCACCGGCGTCCTGGGGCGCCACACTCATCACCCGGGCAAAGAATCACTTCATGCATTTCGAACTCGGGAAACGCTATGCCATCGAAGCCAATCGTGTGATCTCGGACATTACGTATGGCGTCGACAGGCAGCGCAAACGCGGTGGCGCAAGCATGGTCCGTGACTACCTACAGGAGCAAGCGGAGACCCGACTCGCCGTTGACATCAACAGTTGTGAAGGCGTCACCTATCGGACACTCGCGGCCGACGACCTCTACTGCTTCGGTCCCTCGACGCGAGTGAGCCCCAGCTCGGTGGTCCCGCAATGAGGAAGTGAAGTACTCGAACGGGCCGTTCGTGGGAGGCCATCGGTTGCTAGGCGGTGGGGATGACGAGGGTGGGCTGATGCCCTCGGTATCGATGAGGGCGCGGATGTCGTCCGGAGCACCGCCGCCGTTGGAAGTCATGGCCGTGCTGGGGCGATATCATCCAGTTCCTCGCCCCGACTGGCACCGGCAGCGCCGAGCGGCCCGGCACCGGGCTCGTCCTCGCCACGCCTGAGGCTGAACCACCGGCGGGCGACGAACCGACCCCGCTGGAGCGCGAAGCCTGGGGCCTCGTCTTCGAAACAGCTCGCGTACGTCGGAGACCCCGAGATCGATGCCCTGGCCCGGCAGCTTGCCGACCGGGCTGCGGTCCCCGTGGCCAGGCGGGATACGACTTCAAAGGGGCTGGAGTTCCAGCGCGTCTTCCTCACCGGCGTCAGCGAGGGCCAAGTACCCCACCAGCGCGTCGAGGCGTTCCGCGATACCGACCCCAGGCGCTACGAGCGCGAGCTCCAGCGGGCTCGCTCGCTCCTCTTCGTCGCGGCCACCCGAGCCCGCGACGAACCCGTTATCACCTGGAACGGCAGGCCGAGCCGATTCCTGCCCACGAGTATCGAGGAAGCCGCAGGCAGCGCCGAACCAGGCGGCGAGATCCGCCGCCTGAGCCTGTCCGAGCTGTGACGTATGACCCGTGCCTGGGGAACGCGAGCCTCAGTCCGTATTCCGGCTCGCCCAGCGGTCCCGGAACCACGTCAGAGTCTCGACGAGCAGCTCATGGTTGCGGTCCTTCTCCAGAACGGACAGACGGAAGCTGGGACGCAGCTCCAGTTTGCCTTCCGGGATGTCGACGCCATCCAACTCGTTGAGCCGCTTGAGGAGCTCAGCGCGCAGCGTGCGGTCGGCGAACGGGTCACGTGTGGCAAGGTACTGGAACACCACCTCCGCGGTGCCGCCGCGTCCCCAGCCCGGGTAGAGCGTCAGGGGCCAGATGCCTCGCCCAGGAGCGCCCGCCTCGCCCAGCATGAGGAGCGCGCTGGTGGTGACGTGACCTGCCCCGTGGCCGATCCAGCCACCGAGTTCTTCCCAGTGGGTGAAGAGGGCGCGCACCGCGTCCACCGTCTCGGGGGAGTCGTCCGCCGCGAGTTGACGGAAGAACCGATCGGCGCGCGTCTCCTCGCCCTGACTCTCCGGGGTGTGCTGCGCGGTGTCCGCGCCGCCCGCCTGGTCGTCGTCGGTTCCGGCGACCAGCAGAGCGAGATCATCGGCGCTGAGCCGCTGGGCCGGATCGGCGGCTCCGTTGGCCGCGAAGCGGACTCCGTCGGCGGCGAGCCGGGTGCGGACGTCCTCTCCGGCGTCCTGGGACGTCCAGCGGAAGCCGTCGGAGACTCTGCCTTCGGAGGTGAGCACCCGGTACGCGTTGGCCACTCCCGGTGTGTTGGCGAGATGGTTGCCCACAGCCTGGGCACCGGAGCCGATGAATGCCGCGAGATCGCCGTAGGACGTCCAGGTGCCGTGGGGGAGCGCGGCGAGCACCTGGTGGGCCAGGTGCCAGTCCCGGCTCCGCTCCGCTCGGCCGACTCCGCGCAGCGGCGCCGGCCAGAGCGCGATCGCCCGATCGGCCAGTTCGTCGGCTCGGGCCCGGATCTCCTTTGCGCCCCAGCGTTCGGTGGCCGCGATGCGGCGATTCATTTCAAGGTGGCTGCCCTGGAGCAGGTCCTGCTTACGCTTGAAGGGGTGGTTGGACAGCTCCGAGTTGACGGCGGTGAGTGTGAGGTTCCCGAGCGTGTGCTGCAGTCGGGCGTGCAGGTCCTCCGCGCTCTCTCCGTCGGTCGCGTCCTCACTCAGCATGCGGAGCCACTCGTCGCTGGGTGACTGGGGCATGACGTGCTCGATGGTGAGCTGCGCGGCGGTGAAGTCCACGGGCTCGGGGTGTTCGTAGCTCTCCTCCAGCCGCTGCAGCACCATCTTGCGCTGGTGCCAGCGTCCGTACTGGTAGAAAGGCGCGTTCCCGATTTTCTCGCGCAGCTCGTCGTCGTCGGGCCAGAAGCGGTTCTCGGCGGAGAGGAGCTGGTGCAACCCGTCGGCGATGTGCACGTCGAGCGGGAGTTGTCCTGGCACTGCCTGGAAGATCCTGTTGAGGTTGTTCGTCGGCACCCGGCACATCATCCGGCGCACCAGAAAGCTCTCAATGTACGACATCGCGCGGGCCGTGTCCGAGGAGTCCAGATCCCCGCGCTCGCGCCGGTCGAGCAGCAGCATCAGCGCGGGATACGTGACCTGGGCCTGCCAGGTGTCCAGCCGGCGCAGATGGGCGCGGACCGCTTCGTCCGGCTCCTCTTCGGGGTGGAGCAGCCGGCGGAAGAGGGCGCCGCGGCGGTACAGCTCCCTGATGTACGCCTCGATGTCGGCCTCGATCTCCCGCTGGTTGGCCCCGCCGCGCTCGAAGCGCTGCTGCTGAGCCGCGTACAGGTCCTGGCGGCGCACCCGGTCGTCCCCGTCGAGCACCAGCTGCAGCCACATCAGCTGCTCCAGCTCGTCGTTGCTCAGACTGTCCTGCAACGGGAGCCAGTAGGTCTCATACACGTGCTCACTGTGGGCGCGCAGCTTCATGAACAGGTAGTTGCGCAGCAGGTCGGCCTGGCTCAGCTTGAGACCAGTGTTGTTGAGGGACTCGAAGATGCGGTGCACGTTGTCCCCCCGCTCGGCGGTCACCGCGACCAGCGTGAGCCGGGACGTGATGGCCTGCTCGATGCGGAACACGTCCTGCGGGGCGGCCGGATCGGCCGCCGCGACCAGCTTGCGACGGAAGAAACCATAGGCCGCGGCGACGGCCCCGCCAGCGGCCTGCTCCGAGAGGGGGCCGCGAACGAATGCGGCGAACTGCGCCCGGTCGGCCTGGGTCGGCAGCAACCGAAAATGGTCACCGCCGCTCTTGCGCTTGTTGATCAGGTATTCCTCATCGATGCGCTCGGCCTCGTCCGGCTCGGCATCCGCGACGTGGTCGCGGATCGCCGCCAGGGCGAGTGAGAGTGTGGTCAGCCGCTGCTGGCCGTCGACGATGAGCCAGCGGGGAAACGTTGGCTCGTTCTGCGGGGAGGGAGCCAGCACGACCGAGCCGAGGAAGTGCGTGTTCGCCTTCTCGCCGGACTCTAGCAGGTCGGCCTGTTCGAGGATGTCGCTCCAGAGCTGGGCCAGCTGCTTCTCCGTCCAGGAGTACGTCCTTTGATACAGCGGTACTTGGAACTGCTGGGCCCGCCCCTGTACGAGGTCGGCGAAGAGCGTTTCTTTGGCCTGCATGGTGAATTCCCGTCCCCCACAACCGGCTTGGCTGGTACTGGTGACGCCTACGATATGGCCCGGCACTGACAGTTCGGTGGTGAGAACCGAATCCGACAGTGTGCCTCCCTCGTCGCCGTCGTCGAGACGCGGCTCGATCAGATGAGGGGACGGGGCGGATCGTGCAGAGCCTGCCGCCGGGCGCGCTGGGAGACCCACCGTCGTCGGTGAGCCGGGCGTCCCATTCACGCAGCGTCAACGGTATGTTCACATAATGAGTGACCTGGCTGGCTTCGAGCGCTCTTAGTCGGTGCCGGCCTTGTTCTTGGGCGCGTTGGCGGAGGCGGTCGACGAGGTCGGAGTCCGGAGGGGTGTCGTCGCCCAGGCCTGCCAGCTCATGGAGGTCGCGGGGCTGTTCCTCGGCTTCGGCGAGCTGGTGGCGGCCGGTGTGTTCGGGGGAGGTTTTAGGAGCGGCGCGACGTCAACGGGGGCGGTGGGGTCGAAGGGGTTCTCGGCGTTGTCGAGGATGTCGGCGAAGCCGAGGGAAGCTGTTGTTGGAGGCGTGGCGGGCGTCATCGGGGGGCGTGGTCGGCCTCGAAGGCGTAGCGAAGGACGCCGCCGGGCCCGCTGTCGGTAACGAACTCTGGGAGTCGTGCGGTCCAGCCGTGGATGTGGCGCTCCAAGCCGTCACAGGGCTGGTCGAGCTGCCACAGGCGTTCCAGGTTGGAGAGGTAGACGTCGCGGTCGCTCTCGCGTCCTGGCGGGGAGCTGATCGCCCAGAAGCAGCAGGCGGCGGTGCGCTTGGCCCCCGGAGGCGGCGAAGAGGCCGTGCCGCCGGCGGGGCGGTGGCGGCGGAGGAGGCCTCGGCCTGGATGTCTACCATTCGAAAGTCCTGATCTGCGTTCCGTATGTTCCTGGAACGACCCCGCCGCTGATGTGCCGGCCCGGCTCGGACCAGCGGTGCGCAGATCTCCGAGCAGACGCTTCGACGGGGGTTGCCCCTGCGATGGTGAACGACGATCGACGCGGCCATCGACTAACATCAATGTTACTAACGTCGATGTTAGTGTCATGCGTGGAGGTTGGTTGGCGTGGCGGACTTTGTAGGCCGTCGGCAGGAGCTGGCGGTGTTGGAGCGAGAGCTGCAGAAGGTGGCGGCAGGGGTTGGCGGAGAGCGCCCCGGGCGGTGCGTGATGTTGCGTGGTCGGCGCCGGGTGGGTAAGTCGCGACTGGTCGAGCGGTTCGCTGAGCGTTCCGGAGCCCCGTTCTTGTTCTACGCGGCGACCGGCGCTTCCCCCAGGGATGATCTGGCACGGCTGGCCCGGGACGCCCAGGCGTCGACGCTGCCGTTGGCGGGGCTGGTGGCCGCCGCGCGACCGGAGAACTGGGATGCCGCGTTCGATGTGCTGGCCGCGGCGCTCCCCGTCGACCAGCCGAGCGTGCTGGTCATCGACGAAGTGCCGTACCTGATGGATGCTGATGGCGCCTTTGAGGGGATGCTGCAACGGGCCTGGGATCGGGTGCTGGAGACCAAGCCAGTGCTGCTGGTCCTCATCGGCTCCGATCTGTCGATGATGGAGGCACTGAACAGCTACGGACGCCCCTTCCATCAGCGCGGCCGGGAGATGGTGCTGGGACCGCTCAACCCCGCGGAGGTGGGGCAAATGCTTGGGCTGGATCCGGCGGAAACCTTCGACGCTGCACTGGTCACAGGCGGGCTGCCGCTGATCTGTGCGGAGTGGCCGAGCGGCGCAGGGCTGTGGGACTTCCTCGGCGAGGCGCTGAGCGACCCGGTTTCGCCTCTGCTGGTGTCTGCCGAGCGCTCGCTGGCTGCCGAATTCCCACCGCACGCACAGGCGCGTACGGTGCTGGCGGCCATCGGGAGCGGTGAGCGGACCTTCACGAACATCGCCCGTGCAGCCGGTGGGATCGGCGCCACGCCGCTGCGGCGAGCTCTGGAGCTGCTTACGGACAAACGGATCGTCGCCGGGGAGTTGCCTGTATCGCTGCGCCCTTCGAAGGATCGTCGCTATCGGGTGACAGACCCCTACCTACGGTTTTGGCTGCATCTGCTCGGCCCTTCCATGGAGGAGATCGAGCGAGGGCGGGGCGATCTGACCTTGGCGCGCATCCGGGAGAACTGGACCAGTTGGCGCGGCCGAGCCGTCGAGCCCTTTGTCCGTGAGGCCATGGCGCGGATACTGCCCGATGACCGGCTGCCCGCGGCCCCCGCAGTGGGTGGCTACTGGACCCGCACTAACGATGTCGAGATCGATATCGTCGGGGCGGATCGTGCCCCCATCGCCAAGGACCTGCTCTTCCTCGGTTCCATCAAGTGGCTGGAGCAGTCGCCCTTCGACCGGCATGACTTGGCCGCTCTCTATCGACACCGGGCCGCCCTCACCGACGAACCTGTTCCAGTCGTGGCCGTTTCGCGCAGTGGAGTCGACTGTTCGGGGCTCGACGCCACCTACGGCCCCGGCGATTTGCTGGCCGCCTGGCCGCTGTGAGTGGCGGATGGCAGGTGCGGCATGGGAGATGGTTCCGGAGGCCGGCGGAGGTCGGGTGACCGCGGTGGTCTGGAATGGATTCCTCTAGAGATAGGCCCTGTTGAGGGTTCGGCGTCTTCTATGATCTGAAATTGCCTGCCATACTTCACCTTCTGCGGGTTCTGGAGCGGAAGTCGTGGGGGCGTGTGACGTGGTGGGGAGCCAGCGGAAGTGGTTATCGACGGCAGTGTCCGTCTTCGGGGCGTCGTGCAGGGCGATGCTCGCCGGCCCGGGGTGGCGGGAGTTCGCCATCCGAGCCCCGCTCGAGAAGTTGCTGCAGACCGCGGGTGACCAGTACGGGCTGCGGGATGTCCTGTGGCACACCGAGACCCCGCTGCCTGGCCTCGGGGTGCGCCCCGACTACGCGGTCGAGGTCCACGGGGCCATCATCGGGTACGTCGAGATCAAGCGGCCCGGCCACAGTGTCGACCCGGACAAGTTCACCGGCCGGAACAAGGAGCAGTGGGAGCGCCTCCGCGATCTTCCGAACCTGCTCTACACGAACGGGACCGAGTGGCGCTTGTTCCGGCACGGTGCGCCGGTCGGTGAGCCCGTCGTCCTAGAGGGTGACTTGGAGCGCGCTGGCGCCGACCTGAAGGTGGCTTCCCCGGACGCGTTCCACTCGTTGCTCCAGACCTTCCTCCACTGGTATCCCGAGGAGATACGCCAAGTCTCCGTGTTGGTACGGCGGATAGCTCCGCTGTGCCGACTGCTGCGTGCCGCCGTGCTGGAGCAACTGGAGGCCGAGCGGCGGGCCGCGGCCGAGGGAGCACACCCGCGGGATCTTCGCTTCACCGGCCTGATGGGGGACTGGCGAAAGCTGCTCTTTCCGACGGCTGACGATGCCACTTTCGCCGACGGCTATGCGCAGGCGGTCACATTCGCGTTGCTGTTGGCCCGCACGGAGGATCTCCGTCTGACGGAGATGGGACTGCACGAGATCGGCCGCAGGCTCGATGCGGGGCATGCCTTGATGGGCAAGGCCCTCCAACTGCTCACGGACAACGTCACCCAGAGCTTCGAGGTGACCCTGGACCTGCTCGTGCGGGTGATCGATGCCGTGCGGTGGGATTCCATTCGGAAGGGCCGCCGCGACGCCTACCTGCATCTTTACGAGTCGTTCCTCGAGGTGTACGACGAGAAGCTGCGTCAGAGGAGTGGCTCGTACTACACCCCGCGCGAGGTCGTCGAGGAGATGGTGCGGCTGACGGAGGACGTGCTGCGGACGCGTCTGGACCGGCCGCAGGGCTACGCCAGCCAGGACGTGCGCATCGTCGATCCGGCGATGGGGACCGGAACATATCTCCACGCGATCATTGAGCACGTGGCGGCATGGACCGGCCGGAACACCGGACCTGGCGCCGTCCCGGACGCCATCACAGGTCTGGCTCGCCGACTGGTCGGTTTCGAACTCCAGATGGGCCCGTTCGCGGTGGCGGAGCTGCGCACCTCCGATCTGCTGAAGCGGCATCGTGCGGAGCAGCCCGGGGAGGGGCTGCAGCTCTACGTCACGAACACGCTCGACAACCCCTATGTGGCGGAGGAGTCGCTGGCCTCGACGTACGGGGTGATCTCGGAGGCACGTAAGCGTGCGAACAGGGTGAAGGCCACCACGCCGGTGACGGTGGTGATTGGGAACCCGCCATACGACGACAAGGCCAGGGGGCGTGGCGGATGGATCGAGAGCGGCGCGGAAGGGCGTGGCGCGCCGCCGATCGATGACTTCAAGTGGCCGGGCAACGGGCGCTACGAGCACGTCCTGAAGAACCTGTACATCTACTTCTGGCGCTGGGCGACCTGGAAGGTCTTCGACGCACACGACGAGGACCAGCACGGCGTGATCTGTTTCATCACGCCCTCCGGATTCGCCAGCGGACCCGGAGGGCGCGGTATGCGGGACTACTTCCGGCGCACCTGCGACGAGGGCTGGATCATCGACGTCTCCCCGGAAGGGCACCGCCCGGACGTGGCCACCCGGATCTTCCCTGGTGTGGCCCAGCCGTTGGCGATCTGCATCTTCGTGCGCCGCACCGACCAGGATCTCGAGCAGCCCGCTCGTATCCACTACCGCACGGTCGAGGGCCGGCGAGCCGCCAAGTACCGCCAGTTGAAGGAGATCCGGCTGGATGACGGCGGATGGCAGGACGTACATGCCGAGAACACCCGGCCGTTCCGCCCGGCCACGGGGACCGGCTGGGAGGAGTTTCCCGCACTGAGTGACCTCTTTCCCTGGGGGAGCCTGGGCATCACGGCGAATCGCTCGTGGGTCAACGGCCCGGATCGCGACATCCTGCGGCGGCGTTGGGCCCGTCTGATCTCGGAACAGGACCGAGATGTGAAGGTGGAGTTGTTCAAGGAGACCCGCGACCGCACACTCGACAAGAAGTCGCACTCCTTACCCGGCCGTCCCGAACCCGTGACGAGACTGGCCGACGAGGGCGTGACGGAGCCCGAGTTCGTTCGGATCGGCATGCGGAGCTTTGACAGGCAGTGGCTGATCGCCGACAGTCGTGTCATCGACTTCCCGCGTCCCGACCTGTGGGAGGCGCTCCGTCCGGGCCAACTGTTCCTCAACCAGCAGTCCACGCATGAAATCGACTCCGGGCCGGCGGTCGTGGCCACGGCTCTGCTACCGGACACCCACCACTTCAACGGGCGCGGTGGCAAGGTCATGCCCATCCTGCACCCCGACGGGACGCCCAACGTTCCGCTCGGCCTGCTGAACTATCTCGCTACCGCCTTGGGAATCCCCGAAGTCACCGTGTATGACCTGGCCGCGTACACGGCGGCGGTGGCGGGGCACCCTGGCTTCACCGAGCAGTTCACCGAGGAACTGCTCACAGCAGGCGTACGCCTGCCGCTCACGCGCGATGCGCTCCTGTGGAGGGAGGCCGTGTGCCTGGGCGCGCAGCTGCTCTGGGCGTCGACGTACGGGGAGTGCTTCGCGGAACCTGAGGAGGGCAGGCCCGTGGGGGACGTGTGCTACCCCGTTGGTGATCCGCGCCGCGTGGTGTATCTGCAGGCGGTGGGGCCGTCACTCCCCGCCGAGATCACTTACGACGAGTTGACGCAAACCCTGCACCTTGGGGCAGGGCGGTTCGGCCCCATCCCGCCCTCGGTCTGGGCGTACGACGTGGGCGGCATGCCGATCGTCAAGAAGTGGTTCGGCTACCGCAAGGCCAAGCCCAACAGCCGCAAGACCAGCCCGCTGGACGACATTCATGCCGAGTCCTGGACGGCGGAGTGGTCTCAGGAGCTCATGGAACTGCTCTCGGTGCTGCGGCGGTTGGTGGGACTGGAGTCGGCCCAGCGGAATCTCCTGGAGCGGATCGTGAGAGCTCCGGTGATCACGGAATCCGATCTGGCGAAGGCCGGGATCCTCCCGATCGCTAGTAAGACCCGCAAGCCGCGCCACAGGCTCTCCGGACCTGCGGCGGGCACGCTCCTGTGAACCGAGGCCTGGATAACCACACTTCACCCCGGCGGTCCTGGCTGATCGGCCGAGGTGTAGCGGGTGGCTTCCTCCAACGTCCATGCCCCTTGAGCTACTTGGCGTACGGCGCGCGTCTGGCGGGCCAGTGCGGGGGCCGCGCGCTCGAGTTCGTCAACCAAGGCGCACACGTCGCTCAGGCGGACCGTCAGTTGCTCGACCTCGAAGGCGTAGTAGGCCGCGGCACCGAGCGGGGTGATCGAGAGCCGGTCGGCCTCGGCTGTTACCATTCCCCGCCATGCGAGCGACCGCGCGTCGTCCCGCACCTCTTCTTCGTCCAGCCCGCGCACGGCCAGCGCGATCGTGTCGTCGTCGGTGTAGGGGATGTCCGCCAAGGCGAGATGACGCAGCAGCCGGCTCTCTGAGGCGGAAAGGAACAGATCCACGCAGCAGTTGTAGCAGAGGGCGGCCCCGCCTCGGCTGCGCCCGGAGCCCGGTGCTCCGTAGGGAGCGCGGGTGGCTGTGAGTGGTGGCACGGTCAGTCCAGGCGCGCGGCGGTCTGTCCCGGGATCTTGACGTGGGCATGGAAGCGCTTACCGTGGCCCCCATCGCACGTCGGACCCGGAAGGACCGGTCACCATGAAGCGACGCACGTTCGTATCGCTCGCCCAGCTCTCCCCGTTTCTGTTGCCGGGGGCCCAGGCGGTGGCGCAGGCCGGGGCCGGGCCCGTCGCCGGGAGCGGTGGCGGTGGGGGGTTGGGGTTGAGTGAGCGGGTCCTGCCCGCGTTCTACGAGCGGATGAAGGAGGAGCTCGACTTCCCGCTCGCCTGGGGGCATTCGCGGATACGGGACTTCCGGGCCTGGCGGGAGGCGGCCCGGGCGCAGGTCGAGGCGGCGTTGTTGCAGCCGCGCGGCCGGGAGGGGGTTCCGTTCCGGCCGGAGACCGTCGACGAGCGGGAGGGGGAGGGCTACGTGCGCAGGACGGTGGAGTTCGCGCTCAGCCGCTACGGCCGTGCCCGCGGCCTGCTGCTCCTGCCGCGCGGCACGGGTCCTTTCCCCGCGGTGCTGCTGCTGCACGACCACGGCTCCAGGTTCGACATCGGCAAGGAGAAGATGATCCGCCCGTGGGGCGACGACGCCCGCCTCGCCTCGGCGGAGGCCTGGGCGGCGCGGTACTTCAGTGGGCGTTTCGTCGGTGACGAACTGGCGGCCAGGGGTTACGCCGTGCTCGCCGTGGACGCGCTCGGCTGGTCCGACCGGGGGCCGCTCACCTACGAGGACCAGCAGGCCCTGGCCGCCAACTTCTACAACCTCGGCTCCTCGCTCGCCGGCCTCACCGCCCACGAGGACGTCCGCGCCGCCGCGTTCCTCGCCTCCCTGCCGGAGGTCGACGGCGCCCGGGTGGCCGCGCTCGGCTTCTCGATGGGCGCCTACCGGGCGTGGCAGCTCGCCGCGCTGTCGCGGGACGTCCGCGCCGCGGTCGCCGTCTGCTGGATGACCACGCTGAAGGAGATGATGGTCCCCGGCAACAACACCCTGCGCGGCCAGTCCGCGTACCACATGCTGCACCCCGGCCTCTACCGTCACCTGGACATCCCGGACGTCGCGTCCATCGCCGCCCCGCGCCCCATGCTGTTCCACGCGGGCGCCCTGGACGGCCTGTTCCCGCCCGAGGGGGTGGCTGGCGCCTTCGCCAGGATGCGCGAGGTCTGGGAGTCGCAGGAGGCCGGCGACCGGCTGGTCACCAGGGTGTGGCCCGAACGCGGGCACGAGTTCACCGCCGACATGCAGGACGAGGCGTTCGCCTGGCTCGACGGCTGGCTCGCGCCTCAGGACGGCGCGCGCCGGTAGCGTCCTGGCGAGGTGTCGTAGGCGCGCCGGAACGCCTTGGAGAAGGCGTACTCGGAGGTGTAGCCGACCTGTTCTGCGACCCGCGCCACGGGTCGGTCGTCCGCGCGCAGCAGCTGGGCGGCGAGCGTCATCCGCCACCAGGTGAGGTAGGCGAGCGGCGGCCGGCCGACGAGCGCGGTGAAGCGGCGGGCGAAGGGGGAGCGGGAGAGGCCCGCGACCGCGCCCAGCGAGGCCACGGTCCACGGGTGCGCCGGGTCGCGGTGGATGGCGCGGAGCGAGGCGGCCACTGCGGGGTCGCGCAGGGCCCGCGCCCAGCCCGTCGCGGTCCTGTGCCGGGCCTGTTCCTCGTGCCAGGCGCGCAGCGCGTACAGCAGCAGGGTGTCAAGGAGGGCGGGGACGATGCCCGTGCTGCCCTCCCGGGGGTGATCGAGCTCGGCGCCGAGGAGGTCGAGGACGGTGCGCAGTTCGGGGTGGGCTCCGACCCGGGAGGAGAGGTGCACCACCTCGGGCAGTTCGGTCAGCAGCGGGTGGGGGCGGGCCCGGTCGAGGAGGTAGGCGCCGCAGAGCAGCACCGTGGCGGCGGGGTCGCCGTCCGGTGGTGGCGCGGGAGGCAGCGAGCCGGGGTCCCCGGCGTCGCGCAGTGGGGTCGTCGGGGCGTCGGCGAGGCCGTGGGCGCGGCCGTGCGGGAGCAGGACGAGGTCCCCGACCCCCAGTCGGACGGGCTCGCCACGCGTCGGCAGCACCCAGCAGGTGCCCTGGAGGACGACGTGGAAGCCGGCGCCGGCGAACGGCGCGAACCGCACCCCCCAGGGGGCGGTGAAACGGGTCCGTGATGAGTGCGCCCGGCCGTTGCGCATGGCCGCCACGGCGTCGCTGAGCACGTCCATGCGGGCAGCGTAGCGCGGGGGCCGTCCTCGGGGGGCGTGTGCCGGAGGACGTTCGGACAGGGTTCGGGGATGGTCGAGCATTCAGCGTCCCGGCGCGGGGTCCTAGCGTGGCGTCCATGAGGAAGATCGCGGTGTACGGGGCAAGCGGGTTCACGGGGCGTCTGGTGGTCGCCGAGTTGGCGCGCCGGGGCGTGCCGGTGGTGCTGGTCGGCCGGGACGAGGCACGACTTCGGCGGGCGGCGGAGGGGAGCGACGCCGAGGTCCGGGTGGCGGGGGTCGGGGACCGGGCGGCGCTGGCGGCGGCGTTCGACGGCTGCGCGGCGGTGGTCAACTGCGTGGCGCCGTTCGAGTCGTTCGGCGAGCCGGTGGTGCGGGCGGCCGTGGCGGCCGGCTGTCACTATGTCGACACCACGGGCGAACAGTCCTATCTCAAGCGGGTGTTCGACGCGTTCAGTGAGTCGGCGCGGAAGGCGGGGGTCACGGTCGTCCCGGCGCTGGCGGACGACGGCGGCCCCGGGGACCTGATCGCGCACCTCACCGCGGAGGCCCTGGGCGAGGAGGCCGAGTCGTTGACGATCGCCGACCTGCGGCTGCCCGGTGGCGTCTCCCGTGGCACGGCGCGCACGGCGCTGGCCAACCGCCGCCTGTGGGGCGGGCAGGGCGGTCTGCACTGGGCGGACGGCGCGTGGCGCGAGGGGACCGTGGCCCGGGCGGAGACGGTCCCGGTGCCCGAGGTGGGGGCGGACGGGGAGACGGGTGAGCTGAAGGTGGCGCCGTTCGCGCTGCCCGGCGTCGTCACCGTGCCGCGCCATGTGCGGGCGCGGCGGGTCGAGACCGTGATGCGGGCGGAGGTCGTGCCCCTGTTCGGCGGCGTGACCGAGGAGTTCGCCGCCGCGTTGCCGGAGGGTCCGGACCCGGCGGCGCGGGCCGTGGCGCGGTGGCTGATGGCGGTCTACGCGGTCGGTGGCGACGGCCGGTGGGCGCGGGGCGCGGTGACCGGGACCGACGGTTACGGCCTGACGGCGGTGATCGCCGTGGAGGGCGCCCTCCGGCTGGTGGCCGGCGAGCCAGCGCCGGGGGTGCTGGCGCCCGCCCAGGTCTTCGAGCCCGCCGACTTCCTGGCGGCCCTGGAGCCGCACGGCGTCCGGTGGAGCGTCAGGGCGGAGGGGTGACCGTCACCGCGCGGCGCGGCGGCGGGAGATGGCGACGCCGAGGAGGCAGACGGTGCCGCCGGTGAGGGCCAGGGCGGTGGGGGACTCGCCGAGGAGGAGCCAGGAGAGGAGCACGGAGACCGCGGGCACCGCGTAGGTGGAGGCGGCGAGGCGGCCGGCGTCGGTGCGGCGCAGCGCGAACGACCAGAGCCAGAAGCCGATGGCGGTCGGGAAGAGGCCGAGGTAGACGCCGGAGGCGACGGCGCTCGTCGGGGCGGTCGCCAGCTCGTCGAGGAGTTGGGGGGCCCACGGCAGCAGCACCGCCGTGCCGGCGAGGCAGCCGAGCCAGATCGCGGTGAGCGGGTCGACGTGCCGGAGCGCCGGCTTCTGCAGGAGGACGCCGGCGGCGTAGAGCGCGGCGGCGAGCAGGCAGAGCAGCACGCCGACCGTGTCGCGCTCCCCGCCGCCGCTGCCGGCCGTGATGATGGCGACGCCGGAGAGCGAGACGAGACCGCCGAGCAGGAGCGGCCGGGAGAGGCGTTCGCGCAGCGCCGCGGCCGCGCCGACGGCGACCAGCAGCGGGGCCAGGTTGACCAGCAGCGCCGAGGTGCCGGCGTCCACGTGCCGCTCGGCCGTGTTGAGCGCGACGGTGTAGGCGGCGAGCCAGAGCACCCCGTAGGCGGCTATCAGCAGCAGCGGGCCGCGCGACCAGCGTTGGGCGCGCAGCGCGGGACGGCCGCGGACGGCGACCGCCACGGTCAGGGCGAGGCCGGCGACCACGAGGCGCAGCAGCGCGAGCGGGGCGGGGGAGAGGGTGTCGGCGACGTCGCGGATCACGACGAACGCGGAGGCCCACAGCAGGACGGTCACCAGCGCGGCGACCGTGCTCGGCAGGTCGAAGGCGCGGGCGCCGGCCCTCGGCGGTTCGGCGGCGAGGGGGGCGGGCGAGGCGGGCGGGGCGGTGAGGTCTGTGGTCACCCCGTCATCGTCGGGCCACCAACACGACAGCACAAGCGAATAATTCGGCGTAACCGTTAAGTAGCCCTGTACGATGGCGTCCATGCTGGATCTCCCACGGCTCCGCCTGCTCCGCACCGTCGTCGCGACCGGCTCGGTGCGCGCCACCGCCGCCGCGCTCGGGTACACGCCGTCCGCCGTCAGCCAGCAGCTCGCGGCCCTGCAGCGGGGGACCGGGCTGCGCCTCGTGGAGCGGGTCGGGCGGGGCATCGAGGTGACGGCGGCCGGGCGGGCCCTGGCCGCCGAGTCGGAGCGTCTCTTCGAGGAGTTGGGCCGCCTCGAATGCCTGGTGGACGACTTGCGGGCGGGCCGGGTGGGCAGCCTGTCCATCGGCTATGTCGCCTCGGTGAGCGCCACCTGGCTGCCGCCGGTGGTCGAGGCCCTGCGCGCCGAGTTCCCCGACGTGCGTCTCGAACTGCGCATGGCAGAGCTGGCCGAGGCGCGGCACGACATCGACGTGTTCGTCGAGGACGCGGCCGCCCCGCCGCCCCCGGACGCCGTCGTCAGCCGGCTCACGGCCGACCCCTACGTGCTGGTCGTGCGCCGCGACGACCCGCTGGCCGCGCTCCCCGAGGTGCCGCTGGCCGACCTCGCCGAGCGGTCGTGGGTCGACAACGAGCACCGCGACGGGCCCTGCCGGCGGGTGCTGCTCGACGCCTGCGCGCGGGCGGGCTTCGCGCCCCGCTTCCAGGTGTGGACGCCCGACTACCGCACCGCGCTGCCCCTGGTGGCGACCGGCATCGGCGTCACCGCGATCCCGCGCCTCGCCGCCGTCGACCTGCCGGCCGGCCTCGTCGTCCGGCCGCTGGTGGCGCCGACCCCGGTCCGGCACGTAGCCGTCGCGATCGGGGCCGCGGTGGCCGGCAACCCGGCCGCACGGCGCGCCGTAGAACTCTTCGCGGCCATCGCGCGGGGCGGCGAGGAGCCCGGGCCAGCGGAGTGCGCCACCGGCGTGCGCGAGGGGCGCGTGCCCGCCGCGGTCACCCACTCCGATCGGTGACCGCCCTCCCGGCACGGGAAAAAGGCTGGTAGCGGCCGTGCGCGTCGCGACCGCGCCCCTTCTTCCCTCCCCCGTGATCGGAGCTCCCATGCCCGTCTACGACTGGGTCGCCAGCCTCTGGCGCACCTTCGTGCCCTACGCCGTCTCCTGGGTCGTGGTCCAGGCGGCGCGCGTCGGCGTCGAGTTGGACAACGCGACCGTGACCTCGGCGCTGACCGCCGCCGCCGGCACCGCCTACTACGGGGCGGTCAGGTTCGCCGAGCAGCGCCTCGGCTCCCACTGGGGCTGGCTGCTCGGCCTCGCCAGGCCGCCCTCCTACGAGCGGCCGGCCAAGGCCTGACCCGCCGGCGCCTGGCCGGCGGGCCGTTCGGTCGGCCGGCCAGGCGGCTTCGCCCGGGGCGGCGGGCGCGGCGGTTCACAATCGAAACGGATGCTTCACCGCCGTTGCGCGGCTGTGTCGAATCGCCGGGCACCCTTGTCAATTCCTTTACCACGGCGGACCATTCAAGAGGTCGTCATGTCCGTGGCAATCGACATGAGTGATTGACATGGGCATGACGTTTCTGCTGTGCGTGCGCACCACTGATCAGGAGGAACCTTGATAGCAGTGACGCGAACTCCCCGCCGCTCGCGGCGACTCGGCGGCACGGTGGCCACCGCCGCCCTGCTCGCCCTGGGTATCGGCGTGAGCATCCCGGCCACGGCCCAGGCCGACGAGCCGGTGGGCGTGATCAGCAACCTCGGCGCCGAGAACACCATCGAGGACAGCTACGTCGTCCTCCTCGACGACGGCGGCTTCGAAGCCACCTCGGACGACGCCGAGGACCTCGCCGAGAGACACGACGCCGAGGTCACCGACGTCTACCGGCACGCGATCAACGGCTTCGCCGCCGAGATGAGCGAGGAGGACGCCCTGGAGCTGGCCGCCGAGCCGGGCGTCAAGGAGGTCGTGCAGAACCAGCGGTACGAGCTGGCCGACACCCAGCCCAACCCGCCGTCCTGGGGCCTGGACCGGATCGACCAGGCCGACCTGCCGCTGGACGCCGGCTACACCTACCCCAACGAGGGCGCCGGGGTGACCGCGTACGTCATCGACACCGGGGTGCGCCTCAGCCACCAGGAGTTCGAGGGGCGCGCCAGGTTCGGCTACGACTACTGGAACAACGGCGCGGTCGACGGCCACGGCCACGGCACCCACGTGGCCGGCACGGTCGCCGGCGCCAGCTACGGCGTGGCCAAGCAGGCCGAGATCGTGGCGGTCCGGGTGCTCGACAACTCCGGCGGCGGCACCACCGCCAGCGTCGTGGGCGGCATCGACTGGGTCACCGGCGACGCGGACGGTCCTTCCGTCGCCAACATGAGTCTGGGCGGCGGCGTCGACACCGTGCTCGACGCGGCGGTCCGCAACTCCGTCGCGGCCGGCGTCACCTACGCCGTCGCCGCCGGCAACAACTACGGCGCCGACGCCAGCACCCGCTCGCCGGCCCGGGTCTCCGAGGCCATCACCGTCGGCTCGAGCACCAGCACCGACGCGCGGTCCGACTTCTCCAACGTCGGCTCCGTGGTGGACATCTTCGCCCCCGGCACCTCCATCGCCTCGGCCTGGAGCACCAGCGACACGGCGACCAACACCATCTCCGGCACCTCGATGGCCACCCCGCACGTCGCCGGCGCCGCCGCGCTCTACCTGGCGGACAACCCGGGCGCGACCCCAGCCGAGGTCTCCTCCGCCCTGGTGAACAACGCGGTCTGGAACCGGCTGTCCGGCGTGCCGGGCAACACCGTCAACGCGCTGCTGCACGTCGGCGACGAGGGCAGCGGCCCGCCCCCGCCGCCCTCGGGTCCGCGCTTCGACAACACCACCCAGGTCCCGATCACCGACTTCACGACCTCGACCTCGACCATCGACGTCACCGGGGTCGGCACGCTGACCGGCGCCTTCCAGGCGGAGGTGCACATCGTGCACACCTACATCGGCGACCTGACCGTGGACCTGATCCAGCCCGACGGCACGGTGCGCAACCTGCACAACCGCAGCGGCGGCAGCGCCGACAACATCGACTCGACCTGGACCTTCAGCGGCTCGGGTGTCGCCGCCGACGGCACCTGGACGCTGCGGATCACGGACGGCGCGGGCGCCGACCAGGGTTACCTGAGCTCCTGGGCCCTGCAGTTCTGACCCGCCCGAGGACGTGGGCCATGAGGAAGGGCCCGCGCCGTCGCCGGCGCGGGCCCCTTCACGCGTCGCCCCGCTCAGTCGGTGGCGGCGGCGGCCTCGGTGCGCTCCCGGTAGATGTCGGGCTCCAGGTAGATCACCCGGGCGATCGGCACCGCCTCCCGGATCCTGGCCTCCGCGCCGTTGATCGCGTCGGCCACCTCGCCGGCGTCGTCGCCGCGCCGGACCGCGATCTTCGCCGCGACCAGCAGCTCGTCCGGGCCGAGGTGCAGGGTCCGCATGTGCATGACCCGGGTGACGGTGTCGTCGTCCACGATCGCCGCGCGGATCTTCTTCACCGACTCGGGCCCGGCGGCCTCGCCGAGCAGCAGCGACTTGGTCTCGACGGCCAGCACCAGCGCGATGACCACCAGCAGCACGCCGATGCACAGGGTGCCGACGCCGTCCCAGACGCCGTCGCCGGTGGCGAGCGAGAGCAGCACGCCGCCCAGCGCGAGCACCAGGCCGAGCAGCGCGCCCAGGTCCTCCAGCACGATCACCGGCAGCTCGGGCGCCTTGGAGGTGCGGATGAACTGGCCCCAGGACTGGGTGCCGCGCACCTCGTTCGACTCCTTTATGGCGGTCCTGAACGAGAAGCCCTCGGCGATGATGGCGAACACCAGCACGCCCACCGGCCAGTACCAGTGCTCCAGCTCGTGTGGGTGCCTGATCTTCTCGACGCCCTCATAGAGGGCGAAGACACCGCCTATCGAGAAGAGCACGATCGCGACCAGGAACGCGTAGATGTAGCGCTCGCGGCCGTAGCCGAACGGGTGCTCCTCGCTCGCCGCGCGCTTGGCGCGCTTGCCGCCGAGCAGCAGCAGGGCCTGGTTGCCCGAGTCGGCGACCGAGTGCACGCCCTCGGCCAGCATGGATGACGAGCCGCTGAACGCGGCCGCCGTGAACTTGGCCACCGCGATGGCGAGGTTCGCCGTCAACGCGGCGACGATCGCCTTGGTTCCCCCTGACGCGCTCATGCTGGCTGGTGGTCCCTTCCCTCATGGTTGGTCGGCGGCGTCCGATCGTCGGCCGACCGTACAGGGCGCACATTCTTGCACCGCTTCTCGCACCGCCGGGGCCGCCGGCTCAGGGGCGCCGGCGCACGGGGGCGCGCCCCGTCGTCATCACTTCGGGTGAAACGTTGGCCGTCTCTTGCCGTTGGCGACGCTCTGTTGTCAAGCTGTTGCCGATTGTCAACACGAGACGGGAGCACCCCTGGGAGGGGCCTGTGCCGTTCGGTGAGCAGCCCGCATATCTCCGCGTCGCGGAGGACCTTCGACAGCAGATCGTCGACGGCAGCCTGCCGCCACATACCAGGCTGCCCTCACAGGCCAGCATCCGCGCCACCTACGGCGTCTCCGACACGGTGGCGCTCGAGGCGCGGAAGGTGCTGATGGCCGAGGGGCTCGTGGAGGGCAGGTCGGGCTCCGGCACCTATGTGCGGGAGCGGCCGGCGCCGCGCGTCGTCTCCCGCAGCGGCTACCGCACGTTGGGCGACTGCTCGTCGTTCCGCCAGGAGCAGACGGACGAGCGGGTGCGCGGCACCTGGGAGGGGCACAGCGAGCGGATCGAGGCGCCGCCCGCGGTGGCCGAGCGGCTGCGGATCGAGACGGGGGAGCAGGTGATGTGCACGCACTACGTGTTCCGCACCGGCAGCGAGCCCATCATGCTGTCCACCTCCTGGGAGCCGCTGCGGATCACCGGGCGCACCCCCGTGATGCTGCCCGAGCAGGGCCCGTTGGCGGGGCGCGGGGTGGTGGAGCGGATGGCGGCCATCGACGTCACGGTGGACAACGTGGCGGAGGAGGTCGGCGCCCGGCCGGCGTTGGCCGCCGAGGCCCGGGTGCTCGGCGGGCTGCCCGGGCATCCGGTGCTGGTGGTCCACCGCACCTTCAGGGCCGGCAGCCTCCCGGTGGAGACGGCCGAAGTGGTGGTCCCGGCCGACCGGTTCCGGGTCGGGTACCACCTGCCGGTTCGTTAGGTCAGGCCCCAGCTCTCCGGCAGTGGCAGTTCGAACCAGACGGCGTGGCCGATCGGGCCGTGCCTGGTGCCCCAGCGTCGGGCCTGGTGGGCGGTGAGCAGCTGCTCGGCGCCGTCCCGGTAGCCGGGCTCCGGGAGGGGGGCGGTCACCTCGACCATCAGGGACGCGCCGTACACCATCCGCACGGCCACCGACCGGTCCTCGCCCGCCATCGCGTCACGGGCCAGCCGGTCGACCAGTCGCCCCGCGCGCTCGGCGAGGGCGCCGAGCCCCCACCCGCGCAGCCGGTGGTCGACCGTCCCGCCGATGGCCGGCAGCATCGCCGGGGCGGCCGGGAAGGTCCAGGTGGCCACCCGGTCCGGGGGCAGGCTCCCGAGCCGGGCGGCGAGCAGCGCCAGGTCGTCCGACTCGCTGCTGCCGACCGCTGGCCGCAGCTGCTCGATCACCGTGTCGCAGACGCCGTCGAGGGCGGCCTCGTCGGGGGGCGCGCCCCCCCGGCCGCCCACCAAGTAGCCCAACACGGGGCCACACGCCCCGCATTAGCCCGGCCCCCGATACAACCACCCCAC
>NZ_JBHXFJ010000040.1:0-74036 GCF_042722465.1 Streptomyces sp. NPDC127098 | reverse complement strand
CCCTTGTCCGCTTCGCGGGGGTGGTGCCGTAGCAGCACGGTGCGCGGCCCGGCGCTCCGCCCCGGGGTTTTGTGCGCCGCCCCCCCCCCCGACGGGGCCGACGCCGGGGGGGGGGGGGGGGCGCGCCGCCGGCACCCACCACCCGCCCGTACCGGTCAACGACGACGACGGCACACGACAGACACCAGGAGACGCGATTCCAATGACAGACGCACTCGGGCGCCTTTCCGAAGAGGGCGTGGCGATCTGGCTGGACGACCTGTCCCGGGCCCGGATCAGCTCAGGCAACCTCGGTGAGCTGCTTGACCAGCAGCATGTCGTGGGCGTGACGACCAATCCGACGATCTTCCAGAAGGCGATCTCGGGCGGCGACGGCTACGAGGAGCAGGTGGCCGACCTGGCCGCCAGGCGGGTGACGGTCGAGGAGGCGGTGCGCATGATCACCACCGCCGACGTGCGGGACGCGGCGGACGTGCTGCGTCCGCTGCACGAGGCGACCGGCGGTCTCGACGGCCGGGTGTCCATCGAGGTGGACCCCCGGCTCGCGCACGACACGGCGGCCACCGTCGCCGAGGCCAAGCAGCTGGCCTGGCTGGTGGACCGCCCCAACACGTTCATCAAGATCCCGGCGACCCGGGCCGGGCTGCCGGCCATCACCGAGGTCATCGGGCGTGGCATCAGCGTGAACGTGACGCTGATCTTCTCGCTCGACCGCTACCGCGAGGTGATGGACGCCTACCAGGCGGGCCTGGAGAAGGCGAAGGCCAAGGGCCTGGACCTGTCGGCCATCTACTCGGTGGCGTCGTTCTTCGTCTCCCGGGTGGACACCGAGGTCGACAAGCGGCTCGACGCGCTGGGCACGCCGGAAGCCACGGCGCTGCGCGGCAAGGCGGCGGTGGCCAACGCGCGGCTGGCGTACCAGGCGTACGAGGAGGTCGTCGCGGCCGACCGCTGGCAGGCCCTGTCGCGGGAGGGCGCCAACCCGCAGCGGCCGCTGTGGGCCTCCACCGGCGTCAAGGACCCGGCCTACCAGGACACCATGTACGTCGCGGACCTCGTGGCGCCCGGCACCGTGAACACCATGCCGGAGGCCACCCTGCGGGCGGTCGAGGACCACGGCGTGATCAGCGGGAACACGATCGCCGGCACCTACGAGGAGGCCCGCGGCGTGCTGGACGCGCTGGAGAAGCTCGGCGTGTCGTACGACGACGTGGTCCAGGTCCTGGAGGACGAGGGTGTGGAGAAGTTCGCCCACTCCTGGGACGGCCTGTTGGACTCCACCAGGGCGGAGCTCGAGCGCCTCGCCGGCGGGAAGGGCTGAACCGCGGGTGAGCGGCGGATCGAAGCGGGCGGCGTCGTCCCGGCCCCCGGCCGGCGGCAACCCGCTGCGCACCGCGCAGGACCGGCGGTTGCCGCGCATCGCGGGCCCCTCCGGTCTGGTGATCTTCGGTGTGACGGGTGACCTGTCGCGCAAGAAGCTGATGCCGGCGGTCTACGACCTCGCCAACCGGGGTCTGTTGCCGCCGGGCTTCTCGCTGGTGGGCTTCGCCCGCCGGGACTGGGAGAACGAGGACTTCGCCGAGGTGGTGCGCGA
Source organism: Streptomyces sp. NPDC127098 (assembly GCF_042722465.1). Classification (NCBI taxonomy): domain Bacteria; kingdom Bacillati; phylum Actinomycetota; class Actinomycetes; order Kitasatosporales; family Streptomycetaceae; genus Streptomyces; species Streptomyces sp. NPDC127098. Next base: position 72,442 of record NZ_JBHXFJ010000040.1, on the reverse strand, counting down.
GTCGGTGAGCCGGTACTCGCGCACCCCCTTCCGCGAGGAGGTCTGGCGGCAGCTGGCCGAGGGCATGCGGTTCGTGCCCGGCGTCTTCGGCGACGACGACGCCTTCGCGACGCTGCGCGAGACGATCGAGCAGCTCGACAAGGAGCGCGGCACGGGCGGGAACTTCGCGTTCTACCTGTCGGTGCCGCCGAAGTACTTCCCCGACGTGGTGCGGCAGCTGCGCAGCAGCGGCCTGTCGGAGGCGCCGAACGGCTCGTGGCGGCGGGCGGTGATCGAGAAGCCCTTCGGTCACGACCTGGCCAGCGCGCGGGAGCTCAACGCGGTGGTGCACGAGGTGTTCGCGCCGCACGAGGTGTTCCGGATCGACCACTACCTGGGCAAGGAGACGGTCCAGAACATCCTGGCGCTGCGGTTCGCCAACACGATGTTCGAGCCGATCTGGAACCGGTCGTACGTGGACCACGTGCAGATCACCATGGCCGAGGACATCGGCATCGGCGGCCGTGCCGGCTACTACGACGGCATCGGCTCCGCGCGCGACGTCATCCAGAACCACCTGCTCCAGCTCCTGGCGCTCACCGCCATGGAGGAGCCGTCCTCGTTCGAGGCCGACGCGCTGGTCACCGAGAAGCTGAAGGTCCTGGAGGCGGTGCGCCTGCCGCACGACCTGGGCCGGCACACGGTGCGCGGCCAGTACACGGGCGGCTGGCAGGGCGGCGAGAAGGTGCTCGGCTATCTGGAGGAGGAGGGCATCGACGCCGACTCCACCACCGACACCTACGCGGCCGTCAAGCTGGAGATCGACAACCGGCGGTGGGCCGGGGTGCCGTTCTACCTGCGCACCGGCAAGCGGCTCGGCCGCCGGGTGACGGAGATCGCGGTGGTCTTCCAGCGGGCGCCCTACTCGCCGTTCGACGCCACCGACACCCAGGAGCTCGGCCACAACGCGCTGGTGATCCGGGTGCAGCCGGACGAGGGCGTCACGGTGCGGTTCGGTTCCAAGGTGCCCGGCACCCAGATGGAGATCAGGGACGTCACCATGGACTTCGCCTACGGCGAGTCCTTCACCGAGTCCAGCCCCGAGGCGTACGAACGCCTGCTGCTCGACGTGCTGCTCGGCGACGCCAACCTCTTCCCCCGCCACCAGGAGGTCGAGCGGTCCTGGGAGATCCTCGACCCCGTCGAGGAGTACTGGGCAGGGCACGGGAAGCCCGAGCCGTACGCCTCGGGCACCTGGGGCCCGACGGCGGCGGACGAGATGCTGGCACGAGACGGACGGAGCTGGCGCCGGCCATGAACATCGATCTCACCGACACGACGTCGAGCAAGGTCAACGCGGCGCTCGTCGAGGCCAGGCGGGCGGTGGGGGCGGCGGTCGGCATGGTGCTGACCCTGGTCATCGTCACCGACGAGGGGAACCACTACGACGCGCTCCGGGCGGCGAGCGAGGCGTCCAAGGAGCACCCGTCCCGGATCCTGGTGGTGATCAGGCGCCCCGGGCGTTCGCCCCGCGAGCGCGCCACGGCGCGGCTCGACGCGGAGGTGCGGGTCGGCGGCGAGACGGGCAACGGCGAGACGGTGCTGCTGCGGCTGCACGGCGAGCTGGCGGGCCACGCCTACAGCGTGGTGCTGCCGCTGCTGCTGCCGGACGCGCCGGTCGTGGTCTGGTGGCCCGACGAGGCCCCGCCGCATCCGGCGGAGGACCTGCTCGGCACGCTGGCGCAGCGGCGGATCACGGACGCGGCGGCCTGCGAGGACCCGGTGGCGGCGCTCGGCGAGCGGGCCCGGGTCTACGCGCCGGGCGACACCGACCTGGCCTGGACCAGGATCACGCCGTGGCGCAGCGTGCTGGCGGCGGCGCTCGACCAGCGGCACGGCCGGATCACGGCGGCCGAGGTGGCCGGCGAGGAGTACAACCCGAGCAGCGAGTTGCTCGCGCTGTGGCTCGGTGAGCGGCTGGCGGTGCCGGTGGACCGGGTGGTCTCGCCGGGGCCCGGCATCACGGCGGTGCGGCTGATCACGGAGGACGGGGTCATCTGCCTGGACCGCGCGAACGGTTCGCTGGCCACGCTGGCGGTTCCCGGGCAGCCGGACCGGCACGTGGCGCTGCACCGGCGGTCGACGGCGGAGCTGATCGCCGAGGAGCTGCGCCGGCTCGACCCGGACGAGGCGTACGCGGAGGCGGTGCGGCGCGGGGCGGACGGGCTCGGGGCCGCGTCGGCCGCGGCCGACGCGGCGGAGGCCCGGGAGCGGCCGCCGCTGCCCAGGCGCTCGCCTGGCGAGGAACGGCCTCGTCCTGGCCGGGCGGCCACCAGGTCGAGCAGGTCCGCGAAGTCCACCCGGAGCAGGGAGAAGAAGGCATGACGGCGACGCCGCGACTGGTGGTGCACCGTGACAAGGAGCTGATGGCACAGGCCACGGCGGCCCGGCTGGTCACGGAGATCGTGGACGCGCAGACGGCCCGCGGCTCAGCGTCCGTGGTGCTGACCGGCGGCCGCAACGGCAACGGGGTGCTGGCCGCGCTGGCCGTCTCGCCGGCCAGGGAGGCCGTGGACTGGGCGCGGGTCGACCTGTGGTGGGGCGACGAGCGCTTCCTGCCGGAGGGCGACCCGGAGCGCAACGTGACGCAGGCCAGGCAGGCGCTCCTCGACGCGCTGCCGCTCGACCCGGCGCGGGTGCACCCGATGCCGGCGTCCGACGGCCGGCACGGCGACGACGTCGACGCGGCGGCCACCTCCTACGCCACCGAACTGGCGGTGGCGGCGGGCCCCTTCGACGTGCTGATGCTGGGCGTGGGTCCGGACACCCACGTGGCCTCGCTCTTCCCTGGACTGCCGGCGGTCCGGGAGGAGAAGCAGACGGTGCTCGCCGTGCGGAACGCCCCCAAGCCGCCGCCCACCCGCATCACGCTGACGCTGCCGGCGATCCGCTCGGCGCGCCAGGTGTGGCTGCTGGCGGCCGGCGAGGACAAGGCCAAGGCGGTGGCCACCGCGCTCGCCGACGAGGCGGACGCCGCCGAGGCGCCGGCGGCCGGGGCTCGCGGCACGGCCCGCACCCTGTGGCTGCTCGACCGCGCCGCCGCCTCGGCCCTGCCGCCGGAGCGCCTCTCCCAGGCCCGGTAACTAACGACCGCGCAACTCGCGGTAGGTGGCGACGAGTCGCGCCGTCGAGGCGTCGAGCCCGGGTACCTCGGCGCCTTCGGTGAGGGCCGGCTCGACGCGCTTGGCGAGCACCTTGCCGAGCTCGACGCCCCACTGGTCGAAGGAGTCGATGTCCCAGACCGCGCCCTGGACGAACACCTTGTGCTCGTACAGGGCGACGAGCTGACCGAGCACGGACGGGGTCAGCTCGGCGGCCAGGATGGTGGTGGTGGGCCGGTTCCCGGGGAAGGTGCGGTGCGGCACGAGCTCCTCGGCGACGCCCTCGGCCCGCACCTCCTCGGCGGTCTTGCCGAACGCCAACGCCTGGCCCTGGGCGAAGAGGTTGGCCATCAGCAGGTCGTGCTGGGCGGCGAGGGTGGGCGAGAGCTCGGCGACCGGCCGGGCGAAGCCGATGAGGTCGGCCGGGATCAGCTTGGTGCCCTGGTGCAGCAACTGGTAGTAGGCGTGCTGCCCGTTGGTGCCCGGGGTGCCCCACACCACGGGCCCCGTACCCCAACTCACCGGCTCGCCCTGCCGGTCGACGTACTTGCCGTTGGACTCCATGTCCAACTGCTGGAGGTAGGCGGTGAACCGGGACAGGTAGTGGCTGTAGGGCAGCACGGCGTGCGACTGGGCGTCCCAGAAGCCGCCGTACCAGATGCCCAACAGGCCGAGCATCATCGGCACGTTGGACTCGATCGGCGCGGTGCGGAAGTGCTCGTCGACGAGGTGGAAGCCGGCCAGCATCTCGCGGAACCGCTCGGGTCCGATGGCGATGACCAGCGACAGGCCGATGGCCGAGTCGTAGGAGTAGCGGCCGCCGACCCAGTCCCAGAACTCGAACATGTTCTGGGTGTCGATGCCGAACTCGGCGACCTTCTCGGCGTTGGTGGACACGGCCACGAAGTGGCGAGCGATCGCGGCCTGGTCGCCGTCGAGGCCGGCGAGCAGCCACTCGCGCGCCGAGGTGGCGTTGGTGATGGTCTCCAGGGTGGTGAACGTCTTGGAGGCGACGATGAACAGCGTCTCGGCCGGGTCCAGGTCGCGCACCGCCTCGTGCAGGTCGGCGCCGTCCACGTTGGAGACGAAACGGAAGGTCAACTCCCGGGCGGCGTAGGGCCGCAGCACCTCGTAGGCCATGGCGGGGCCGAGGTCGGAGCCGCCGATGCCGATGTTCACCACGTTCCTGACGCGCCTGCCGGTGTGGCCGGTCCACTCGCCGGAGCGCACCCGCTCCGCGAAGTCGGCCATCCGGTCGAGGACCGCGTGCACGGCGGGCACCACGTTCTCGCCGTCGACCTCGATCACGGCGTCCCGCGGGGCGCGCAGCGCGGTGTGCAACACGGCGCGGTTCTCGGTGATGTTGATGCGCTCGCCGCGGAACATGGCGTCCCGCAGCCCGGCGACCCCGGTGGCCTCGGCGAGCGCCCGCAGCAGCCGCAGCGTCTCGTCCGTCACCAGGTTCTTCGAGTAGTCGACGCGCAGGTCGCCGACCCGGGCCTGGTAGCGCTCGGCCCGCCCGGCGTCGCCGGCGAACAGCTCCCGCAGATGCACCTCCCCCAGGTCATCCCGGTGCTTCGCCAACGCACTCCACTCAGCAGTCCGATCGAGCCTCATACCCGGTCAACCCATCCGTCCGTCTCGCTGTTCCCACCCCGCGCGCAACGCTAGTCGATCGATCGGGAGCGGGTACGCGACGGGCCCGGGCCCCGGTGGGTGAACCGGGGGCCCGGGCCCGAGAGACCCGTGCGGAGGGGGGAGGACCGCCCTCAGATCTCGCCGCGCAGCTTCGCCAGCGCCTCGGCGAGGATCGCCTCACCGTCGGCGTCGCTGCGCCGCTCGCGGACATAAGCGAGATGGGTCTTGTACGGCTCGGTGCGCGGTGGGTCCGGAGGCGAGTCCCGCTCGGTGCCGGCCGGGAAGCCGCAGCGCGGGCAGTCCCAGGTGTCCGGAATCTGTGCGTCGCTCGCGAAGCTGGGCTGTGTCTCGTGCCCGTTCGCACACCAGAAGGAGACCCTGAGCCGAGGAGCGGACTCGCCGCGCTCGGCCTCACCCATGGGCCCCGCGCCGACCCGGCTACCCCGGATCGCGTTGCCACCTGCCACGGTCGTTACTCCTGCCTGACATCCTGCGAAGTCCTCAGTTTATGCAAGGCTCAACGCACGTCCAGTGCTTCGAGTTACTGACTTACCGGTTCATGGCGAGGCCGTCGTCAGGACCGCATCAACAGGCCGAGGATCACGACGATCCCGAACCAGATGAGCCCGACCACGACCGTGATCCGGTCCAGGTTCCGCTCGGCGACCGACGAACCGCCGACCGAGGACTGCATGCCTCCGCCGAACATGTCGGAGAGACCGCCGCCCTTCCCCTTGTGCATGAGCACGAGCAAGGCCAACAGGAAGCTGAAGATGATCAGCGCGATCTGGAACGCCGTCTCCACGACTGGACCAACTCTCTCAACAACGTCGCACGGACAAGTGATCTTTGCCTTGGGCCGGCCGCACGGCTACCCGCCCGCGCCGGCCGGCCCCCGACAGCGTACCGTGCGGTACCGATCCAGCGGATTCTACTGGTCGCGGAATCGGACGATCTTGACGAACTCGTCGGCGTCCAGCGCGGCGCCCCCGACGAGGGCCCCGTCCACGTCCGGCTGGGCCATGATCGCGGCCACGTTCCCGGCCTTGACCGAGCCGCCGTACTGGATCCGCACCTGGTCGGCCAGCGAGCCGTCGTAGAGCTCGGCGAGCCTGCCCCTGATCGCCGCGCAGACCTCCTGCGCGTCCTCCGGGGTGGCGACCTCGCCGGTGCCGATGGCCCAGACCGGCTCGTAGGCGATGACGATCGACTCGGCCTGGCCGGCCGGCACGTCCTTGAGGGCCCCGTCGAGCTGGGCGAGGGTGTGCTCGACATGGGTGCCCGCCTTGCGGACCTCGAGCGGCTCGCCGACGCAGAGGATCGGGGTGAGCCCGTGCCGGTAGGCGGCCCTGACCTTGGCGTTGCAGGTCTCCTCGGCCTCGCCGTGGTACTGCCGTCGCTCGGAGTGGCCGATCACGACGTAGGTGCAGTTGAGCTTGGCCAGCATGGGCCCGGAGATCTCGCCCGTGTAGGCCCCCGAGTCGTGGGCCGAGATGTCCTGGGCACCGTACCTGATCTTGAGCTTGTCGCCGTCGACCAGGGTCTGTACCGAGCGCAGGTCGGTGAACGGCGGCAGGACGGCGACCTCGACGGCGTCGTAGTCCTTGTCGGAGAGGGCGAAGGCCAGCTTCTGGACGTGGGCGATGGCCTCCAGGTGGTTGAGGTTCATCTTCCAGTTGCCCGCCATCAGCGGGGTGCGCGAAGACGCGGTGGCCATGGGTCAGTCCTCCAGTGCGGCGAGGCCGGGGAGGGTCTTGCCCTCCAGGTATTCGAGGCTGGCGCCGCCGCCGGTCGAGATGTGACCGAAGGCGGCCTCGTCGAAGCCGAGGATGCGGACGGCCGCGGCCGAGTCGCCGCCGCCCACGACGCTGAAGGCGGAGCTGTCCACCAGGGCCTGGGCCACGGCCCTGGTCCCCTCGGCGAGGTCGGGGTGCTCGAAGACGCCCATCGGGCCGTTCCAGAAGACGGTGGCGGCGTCGGCGAGCTTGGCCGCGTACAGCTTCCTGGTCTCCGGGCCGATGTCCAGGCCCATCAGACCGGCCGGGATGGCGTCGGCGGACACCACGCTGGCCTCGACCGGGGCCTTGGTCGACAGGTCGGGGAACTCCTTGGTGGCGACCACGTCGACGGGGAGCACGAACTCGACGCCGCGCTCCTCCGCCTGCTCCAGGTAGCCCTGGACGGCCGGGATCTGGTCCTCCTGGAGCAGCGAGTCGCCGACCTCGTGGCCCTGGGCCTTCAGGAAGGTGTAGGCCATGCCGCCGCCGATCAGGATGCGGTCGGCGCGCTGGAGGAGGTGGGCGATGACGCCGAGCTTGTCGGAGACCTTGGCACCGCCGAGCACCACCGCGTAGGGGCGGGACACGTCGTCGGTGAGCTGGCGCAGCACGCCGACCTCGGTGTCGATCAGGCCGCCGGCGGCGTGCGGCAGCCGGGCCGGGAGGTCGTAGACGGAGGCGTGCTTGCGGTGGACGGCGCCGAAGCCGTCGCCGACGTAGGCGTCGGCGAGGGCCGCGAGCTGGTCGGCGAAGGTGCCGCGCTCCGCGTCGTCCTTGCTGGTCTCGCCGGGGTTGAAGCGGAGGTTCTCGAGCAGCGCGACCTGTCCCTCGCCCAGCGAGGCGACGGTGGCGGCGGCGCTCTCGCCGACGGTGTCGGTGGCGAACGCGACGGGCCTGCCGAGCAGTTCGCCGAGCCGCCGGGCGACCGGGGCCAGCGAGTACTTCGGCTCGGGCGCGCCCTTGGGACGGCCGAGGTGGGAGGCCACGATCACCTTGGCGCCCTCGTCGGCGAGCCTGGTGATCGTCGGCACGGCGGCGCGGATGCGGCCGTCGTCGGTGATCGTCTCGCCGTCGAGCGGGACGTTGAGGTCGGCGCGGACGAAGACCCGCTGCCCGGCGACCTGGAGATCGTCAATGGTCTGCATGGTGTGTCTTCCGGCTCCTGGGGGCTGTTGCGCTCGGGGCCCGCGGCGCGCGCCGCGGGCCCCGTAGCTCCTGCTGCTCCGACGGAATCGCGTCGCCTGCTTACAGACGCTCGCCGACGTAGACGGTGAGGTCGACGAGGCGGTTGGAGTAGCCCCACTCGTTGTCGTACCAGCCGACGATCTTGACCTGCTTGCCCTGCGCCATGGTGAGCGAGGCGTCCAGGGTGCAGGAGGCCGGCCAGTTGACGATGTCCGAGGAGACGATCTGGTCCTCGGTGTACTCCAGGATGCCCTTGAGCTGGGTCTCGGCGGCGGTCCTGAAGGCCGCGTTGACCTCTTCCTTGGTGACCTCGCGGTCCAGCTCGACCACCAGGTCGGTGACGGAGCCGGTGGGGACCGGCACGCGGAGCGCGATGCCGTCCAGCTTGCCCTTGAGCTGCGGCAGGACCAGCGAGGTGGCCTTGGCGGCGCCGGTGGTGGTCGGGATGATGTTGACCGCGGCGGCGCGGGCCCGGCGCAGGTCCTTGTGCGGGAAGTCCAGGATGCGCTGGTCGTTGGTGTAGGCGTGGACCGTGGTCATCAGGCCCTTGACGATGCCGAAGCTCTCGTCGAGCACCTTGGCCATCGGCGCCACACAGTTGGTGGTGCAGGAGGCGTTGGAGATGACGTCGTGCGCGGCCGGGTCGTACTTGTCCTGGTTGACGCCCATGACGACCGTGATGTCCTCGTCCTTGGCGGGCGCGGAGATCAGGACCTTCTTGGCGCCGGCGGCGAGGTGCTTGGCGGCGTCGGCGCGCTTGGTGAAGATGCCGGTCGACTCGATGACGAGGTCGGCGCCCAGCTCGCCCCAGGGCAGGTTGGCCGGGTCGCGCTCGGCCAGGGTCTTGAAGGTCTGGTTGCCGACCGTGATGGTGTCCTCGGTGTGGCTGACCTCCTGCTTCAGCCGGCCGAGGATGCTGTCGTACTTCAGCAGGTGCACCAGGGTCGCGTTGTCGGTCAGGTCGTTGACGCCAACGATCTGGACATCCGCTCCCTGTTCAAGGAGCGCGCGGAAGTAGTTGCGACCGATACGGCCAAAGCCGTTGATTCCTACGCGGATCGTCACGAACCGATCTCCTCGTTGGTACGCCGGCGAAACGGACACCGGCGACGATGTATTGGGATGTCCCCGACCAACTCCGACCCTACCGCGACCACCCGGCGCGTATGACATCGGCCATGGGGTGTTCCGGCCCGGAATCACGGGCCGGAACACCCCTCGGCCGGTCGCCGCGGCGCCCTCGGAGGGGGCGCGGTCAGCCCACCATCTCCTCGGTGAGGCTGGCCTCGGTGCCCGGGATGCCCAGATCCTGTGCCCGCTTGTCGGCCATGGCGAGCAGTCGGCGGATGCGGCCCGCGACCGCGTCCTTGGTGAGCGGCGGCTCGGCCAGCGCGCCCAACTCCTCGAGCGACGCCTGCTTGTGGTCCATCCGCAGCCGACCGGCGGCGGCCAGGTGCTCCGGCACCTCCTCGCCCAGGATCTCCAGCGCGCGCTGCACGCGGGCGCCGGCGGCCACGGCCGCGCGGGCGGAGCGGCGGAGGTTGGCGTCGTCGAAGTTGGCGAGGCGGTTGGCGGTGGCTCTGACCTCGCGCCGCATCCGGCGCTCCTCCCAGGCGAGCACCGACTCGTGGGCGCCGAGCCGCGTCAACAGGGCGCCGATGGCGTCACCGTCCCGGACGACGACGCGGTCCACGCTGCGCACCTCGCGGGCCTTGGCGCCGATCTGCAGCCGGCGCGCCGCGCCCACCAGGGCGAGGGCGGCCTCTGGCCCGGGGCAGGTGACCTCCAGCGAGGAGGAGCGGCCCGGCTCGGTCAGCGAGCCGTGCGCGAGGAAGGCTCCGCGCCAGGCGGCCTCCGCGTCGCAGGTGGCGCCGGAGACCACCTGTGGCGGCAGGCCACGGATGGGCCGGCCGCGGCCGTCCACCAGGCCGGTCTGGCGGGCCAGCTGGTCACCGCCCGCCACGACGCGCACCACGTACCGGCTGCCGCGCCGCAGCCCGCCGGGGGCCATCACGACCAGGTCGGAGGTGTGGCCGAAGATCTCCAGGATGTCCCGGCGCAGCCGCCGGGCCGCGATCCCGGTGTCGAGCTCGGCCTCGATCACGATCCGCCCGCTGACCAGGTGCAGGCCGCCCGCGAAGCGCAGGATCGACGACACCTCCGACTTGCGGCAGCAGGTGCGGGTGACGGGAAGCCGGGAGATCTCGTCCTTCACCGCAGCCGTCATCGCCATGGGCCGATCCTTCCATGCATCCGAAAAATACGGTCGTACGCGGCCGCCAGCAGCTCCGGGTCGTGCCTGGGAGACACCGCCCCGTCGGGCATGCCCCCGGCGGCGGCCACCGGCGCTAGCTCGACCCTGGCCCCAAGACGCTCGGCGGCCCGGCTCAGGCTCTCCTGGTCCGGGACGGCGGCCTGGTCTGCCAGCACCACGTCGAAGGCGAGTTTAGGGGCGTGTTGTACCAAAACCTCCACATGACGCTGCGGGGAGAAGCCATCAGTTTCACCGGGCTGCGGGGCCAGGTTGAGTGAGAGCACGCGGCGGGCCTTGGTGCGGGTCAGGGCGTCGAGCAGCTCCGGGACCAGCAGGTGCGGGATGACGGAGGAGAACCAGGAGCCCGGGCCGAGCACCACCCAGTCGGCGTCGAGGACCGCCTCGACGGCCTCGGGGACCGCGGGCGGGGCGGCGGGCACCAGCATGACCTGGCGCACCTCGCCGGGGGTGAGCGCCACCGCCACCTGGCCCCTGACCCGGCTCAGCTCCTCGGGGCGGCCGGGCTCGTGGCCGCGGACCAGCGCCTCGAGCTCCAGCGGCACCGCGGACATCGGGAGCACCCGGCCGTGCGCGCCGAGCAGCTTGCCGACCAGGTCCAGGGCGCGGACGTGGTCGCCGAGCTGCTCCCAGAGGGCGACGATCAGCAGGTTGCCCACGGCGTGGTCGTGGAGGGCGCCCTCGCTCTTGAAGCGGTGCTGCACCACCTCGGACCAGGTCCGCCCCCAGTCGTCGTCGCCGCACAGGGCGGCCAGCGCCTTGCGCAGGTCGCCGGGCGGCAGCACCCCGAGCTCGGCGCGCAGCCGGCCGCTTGACCCGCCGTCGTCGGCGACCGTGACCACGGCGGTCAGGTCGCCGGTGATCCGGCGCAGTGCGGCCAGCGAGGCCGCCAGGCCCATGCCGCCGCCGAGCGCGACGACCTTGGGCTGGGCCCGGCGCCCGCCCCGCGGCCTGCCGCCGCCGCGCCGGGCGTGACCGACCCCGTCCGCTGTCCGGCGCTGCCGGAGCCCCTTGCGCGGCATTCCTATTCGCGCCCCATGTCCCGGTGGACCACGACCGTCTCGATCCCTTCCGCAGCCAGCCGGCGGGCCAGCCGCTCCGACATGGCGACGCTGCGGTGCTTGCCGCCGGTGCAGCCGACGGCGATGGTGACGTAGCGCTTGCCCTCGCGGCGGTAGCCGCCGGCGATCAGCTGGAGCAGCTCCGCGTAGCGGTCGAGGAACTCCTTGGCGCCCGGCTGGTTGAACACGTAGCCGGCGACCTCCTCGCTGGTGCCGGTGTAGGGCCGCAGCTCCGGCACCCAGTGCGGGTTGGGCAGGAACCGGCAGTCCACGACGTGGTCGGCGTCCACCGGCAGGCCGTACTTGTAGCCGAAGGACATCACCGTCGCGCGCAGCTCCGGCTCGTCGCCGCTGGTGAACTGGGCGTCCATCTTGGCGCGCAGCTCGTGCACGTTGAGGTTGGAGGTGTCGATGACCAGATCGGCGTCGCCGCGCAGCTCGCGCAGCAGGTCGCGCTCGGCCGCGATGCCGTCGACGATCCGCCCGTCGCCCTGCAGCGGGTGCGGCCTGCGGACCGACTCGAACCGCTGGACCAGCGCGTTGTCCGAGGCCTCGAGGAAGACCACGCGGCGGGTGACGCCCTTGGCCGCCAGGTCGCTCAGGGACTCGCGGAGGCTGTCGAAGAAGCTGCGGCCGCGGACGTCGACCACGACGGCGATACGCGCCACGTTGCCCTGGGAGCGGGCGCCGAGGTCGACCATGGTCGGGATGAGGGCCGGTGGCAGGTTGTCCACGACGAACCAGCCGAGGTCCTCCAGGCACTTGGCCGCGGTGCTGCGGCCTGCGCCTGACATGCCGGTGATGATCACCAGCTCGGGGATGGTGACGACCTCGTCGCCGCCGGGCGGCGACGGGGCCTGTTCTTCGCCTCTTGTCTGTTCACTCATGTCTGCTGTCCCCCGCCGTCTCGTTTCCTGGGTGTTGTCGCGTGGTGGGCCGGGCCCCGTGTCGGGCGCCGACCGCCGGGCGTGACCGCCGGCTCAGTCGTCGACGATCTCGCCGGTGGCGGTGTTGACCGCCGGGGCGGTCGGGCCGCTCGCGGCGAGCGCGGCGGCGACCGTCTCCGCGGTCTTGCGGCCGATGCCGGGCACCTCGCAGATCTCCTCGACCGTGGCGGCACGAAGCCGCTTGACCGAGCCGAAGTGCTTGAGCAGGGCCTTCTTGCGGGCCTCCCCGAGTCCGGTGACGGTGTCGAGGGGACCCTTCCTTATCGATTGTGACCGCTTTCCACGCTGATAGCGGATGGCGAAGCGGTGCGCCTCGTCCCTGACGCGCTGCAGCAGGTAGAGGCCCTCGCTGGTGCGCGGCAGGATCACCGGGTCCTCCTCGCCCGGCAGCCATACCTCCTCGAGCCGCTTGGCGAGGCCGCAGACGGCGACGTCGTCGATGCCGAGGTCGTCCATGGCCCGGCGGGCGGCGGCCACCTGCGGCTGCCCGCCGTCCACCACCACGAGCTGGGGCGGGTAGGCGAAGCGCTTGGGGCGGCCGTCCTCCGTGCGGAGGGACGCGGGAACCTCGTCCTCCGGTTCCTCCACGGCCCACTCGCCGGTCTTCTCGCGCTCCCTGAGGTAGCGGCGGAAGCGCCGGGAGACGACCTCGTGCATGGCACGGACGTCGTCCTGGCCGGCGAAGCTCTTGATCTCGAACCGCCGGTACTCGCTCTTCCTGGCCAGGCCGTCCTCGAAGACGACCATGGAGGCCACCACGTCGTCGCCCTGAAGGTGGGAGACGTCGAAGCACTCGATGCGCAGCGGGGCGGAGTCGAGGCCGAGGGCCTCGGCGATCTCCTCCAGGGCGCGGGACCTGGTGGTGAGGTCGGAGGCGCGCTTGGTCTTGTGCAGGGCGAGCGCCTGCTGGGCGTTGCGCTCGACCGTGGTCATCAGGTCCTTCTTGTCGCCGCGCTGGGGCACCCGCAGGCTGACCCGGGAGCCGCGGCGCCCGCTGAGCCAGTCGGCGACCGGCTCGGGCGGGTCGGGGAGCGCGGGCACCAGGACCTCGCGCGGCACGGCCTCGCCGCTCTCCTCGCCGTAGAGCTGGGTGAGGGCGCTCTCGACCAGCTCGGCCGTGGAGATGTTGGCGACCCGGTCGGTGACCCAGCCGCGCTGGCCGCGCACCCGGCCACCGCGGACGTGGAAGATCTGCACGGCCGCCTCGAGCTCGTCCTCGGCGAGGGCGATGAGGTCGGCGTCGGTGGCGTCGGCGAGGACCACCGCGTTCTTCTCCATGGCGCGTCTGAGGGCCTCGATGTCGTCCCGCAGCCGGCCGGCGCGCTCGTACTCGAGCTCCTCCGCGGCCTCGTGCATCTCCTGCTCGAGGCGGCGCAGGTAGGTACCGGTGCGCCCGGCCATGAAGTCGCAGAACTCCTCGGCGAGGGCGCGGTGTTCCTCCGGGGTGACGCGGCCGACGCAGGGCGCGGAGCACTTGTCGATGTAGCCGAGGAGGCAGGGGCGCCCGACCGCCGCGGCGCGCTTGAACACCCCGGCCGAGCAGGTGCGGATGGGGAAGACCCGCAGCAGCAGGTCGACGGTCTCCCGGATGGCCCAGGCGTGGGCGTAGGGGCCGAAGTAGCGCACGCCCCTGCGCTTGGGGCCGCGCATCACCTGGGCCCTGGGGATCTCCTCGTTCATGGTGACGGCGAGCGACGGGTAGCTCTTGTCGTCCCGGTACTTGACGTTGAACCTGGGGTCGTACTCCTTGATCCAGGAGTACTCGAGCTGGAGTGCCTCGACCTCGGTGGCGACCACCGTCCACTCCACCGAGGCGGCCGTGGTGACCATGGTGGCGGTCCTGGGGTGCAGGCCGCCGATGTCCTGGAAGTAGGAGGGGAGCCGCTGGCGCAGGCTCTTGGCCTTTCCCACGTAGATCACCCGACGGTGGTCGTCGCGAAAGCGGTAGACGCCCGGCGAGTCGGGGATCTCGCCCGGCTGCGGGCGGTAGCTGGAGGGATCGGCCATGTGCGCAACCCTACTGCCGGGGACTGACACTCAGTGACCTTGGTGAGTCACCAGCCCCGTTCGCGCCACTCGGGGAGCTTGGGGCGCTCGGCGCCGAGGGTGGTGTCGTTGCCGTGCCCCGGGTAGACCCAGGTCTCGTCGGGGAGCCGCTCGAAGAGCTTGGTCTCGACGTCGTGCAGCAGTCTGGCGAACGCCTCGGGGTCGTCGTGGGTGTTGCCGACGCCGCCGGGGAAGAGGCAGTCGCCGGTGAAGAGATGGGGGTGGCCGTCGGGGTCGTCGTAGACGAGGGCGATGGACCCGGGAGTGTGGCCGACGAGGTGGCGCGCGGTGAGCCGGCAGGCGCCGACGGTGACCTCGTCCCCGTCGTCGACGAGCACGTCGGTGGGGACCGGGATGCCCTCGGCGTCGTGCCGGCCGGCGAGGGTGCGGGCCCCGGTGGCGTCGACGACCTCCCGCAGCGCCTGCCAGTGGTCGCCGTGCCGGTGGGTGGTGACGACGGTGGCGAGGCCGTCGTCACCGATCAGGTTCAGCAGCGTGCGGGGCTCGGCGGCGGCGTCGATCAGCAGCTGCTCGCCGGTCTGGCGGCAGCGCAGCAGGTAGGCGTTGTTCTGCATGGGTCCCACGGCGACCTTGGAGATGATCAGCTTGGCGAGCTCGTGAGCGTCGGCCGGCTGTCCGACCGTGACGTTTCCGGTGTAGGCCATGGCCGTCAGTCTGCTACAGCCGCGCGGCCCGCGGTCAGAGGCCGGGCAGCTCGGGCAGCGGTTCGGCGGCGGTGAGGCCGCTGCCCGCGGTGCGCCCGCTGAGCCAGCCGACGAGCGCGGCGGCGGTGCCGACGATGATCCGCGGCGGTTCGCCGGCGCGGCCGGTGCGCCAGCTGCGGCCGTCCTCGGCGCGCAGCTCGACGGGCGGCACGTCGGGGTGGTCGGCGAGGCGACGGGCGAGGTACTCGGGCGCCCGGTCGAGGAAGGCGTTCGGCAGGCTGGCGATGGTGCGGCCGATGTCGAGGTCGATGCCGTGCAGCTCGATCTCGACCCAGCGGCGGAGCGGGATGACGGAGGCCGCGTCCCGCTGTCCGTCACGCAGCGTCACGACGGCTTGCCACTCGTCGTCGGTGAGCCGCGCGGTGGCGGTGGCGAGCCGGTCGGCGCTGTCCCGCAGGTCGGCGAGGTGGGTCGCGAGCGGCCGGGGCGCATCGCGCTCGATGTCGGCGTTCCTGGCCTCGAGGCTCGGGTACATGGGGCGGCCCTGGAACACGTTGACCAGGGCGTCGGCGTTGCGCGCGAGGTGGGCGAGGACGTGGCCGCGGGTCCAGCCGGGGAGGCGGGAGGGCTGGGTGACCGCCGCGTCGTCCAGGGTGGCGACCTCGGCGACGAGGCGATCCGTGGCGTCGTTGAGGCCGGCGAGGTCGGCCGTGGGTCCGGTCATGATCACCACGCTATCTCCCTCACACCTTCGGGTGAAGATGGCGGGAAGCGACCGGGAATCGAACGGGCGTGCTATAGGGTGCGGAACGCAGGGCCCGAGGCATCCGGGGGACATTCGTCAGATGCCGCCCATACTCTTGAACGGGCCGCCTGCGCTCCGCGGGCGGTCCGGGATTCACACGAAAGGTGCCATCCGGCGTGGCCGACCGACTCATCGTGCGAGGCGCTCGCGAGCACAATCTGCGGAATGTCTCGCTCGACCTGCCCCGCGACTCGCTCATCGTCTTCACCGGGCTGTCGGGTTCTGGCAAGTCCTCGCTCGCCTTCGACACGATCTTCGCCGAGGGCCAGCGGCGCTACGTCGAGTCGCTGTCCTCCTACGCCCGGCAGTTCCTCGGGCAGATGGACAAGCCGGATGTGGACTTCATCGAGGGTCTCTCCCCCGCGGTCTCCATCGACCAGAAGTCGACCTCGCGCAACCCGCGCTCCACGGTGGGCACGATCACCGAGGTCTACGACTACCTGCGGCTGCTCTTCGCCCGTATCGGGCGACCGCACTGTCCCGAGTGCGGCCGTCCGATCGCCAGGCAGTCGCCGCAGGCGATCGTGGACAAGGTGCTCACGCTCGAGGAGGGCAGCCGCTTCCAGGTGCTGTCGCCGCTGGTGCGGGAGCGCAAGGGCGAGTTCGTCGACCTCTTCTCCGACCTGCAGACCAAGGGCTACAGCCGCGCCAGGGTGGACGGCGCGACGGTCCAGCTGACCGACCCGCCGAAGCTGAAGAAGCAGGAGAAGCACACCATCGAGGTGGTCGTGGACCGCCTCACGGTGAAGGAGAGCGCCAAGCGCCGGCTGACGGACTCGGTGGAGACCGCCCTCGGCCTCTCCGGCGGCATGGTCGTGCTGGACTTCGTCGACCTGCCCGCGGACGACCCGCAGCGCGAGCGGATGTTCTCCGAGCACCTGTACTGCCCCTACGACGACCTGTCCTTCGAGGAGCTCGAGCCGCGCTCCTTCTCCTTCAACTCCCCGTTCGGCGCGTGCCCCGAGTGCAGCGGCCTCGGCAGCCGGATGGAGGTCGATCCCGAGCTGATCGTGCCCGACCCGGAGAAGACCCTGGAGGAGGGCGCCATCCACCCGTGGTCGCACGGGCAGACCAGGGGGTACTTCAACCTGCTGCTCGGCGCCCTCGGCAAGGCGTTGAACTTCCGCACGGACATCCCGTGGGAGGGGCTGCCGCAGCGCGCCCGCAAGGCGATCCTGCACGGCCACAAGTCCAAGATCGAGGTGCGCTACGAGAACCGGCACGGCCAGGAGCGCGCCTACACCACGGCCTTCGAGGGCGTGATCCCGTTCGTCCAGCGCCGGTACGCCGAGGCCGAGACGGACAACAGCAGGGAGCGCTTCGAGGGCTACATGCGCGAGGCACCCTGCCCCGGCTGCCGGGGCACCCGGCTGAAGCCTCTGGTCCTCGCGGTCACGGTGCAGGGCAGGTCCATCGCGGACGTGGCGGGCATGTCGATCAGCGCCTGCGCCGACTTCCTGCGCGAGATGACGCTCACCGACCGCGAGAAGACCATCGCCGAGCGGGTCCTCAAGGAGGTCAACGAGCGGCTCCGCTTCCTGGTCGACGTCGGCCTCGACTACCTGTCGCTCGACCGCGCCGCCGGCACCCTGTCGGGCGGCGAGGCCCAGCGCATCCGTCTCGCGACCCAGATCGGCTCCGGCCTGGTGGGCGTCCTGTACGTGCTGGACGAGCCGTCGATCGGCCTGCACCAGCGGGACAACCACCGGCTGATCGAGACCCTGGTCCGCCTGCGGAACCTGGGCAACACGCTGATCGTCGTCGAGCACGACGAGGACACCATCCGCACCTCCGACTGGGTGGTGGACATCGGCCCGGGCGCCGGCGAGCACGGCGGCAAGGTGGTGCACAGCGGGCCGCTGGCCGAGCTGCTGGCCAACGAGGAGTCGCTGACCGGCCAGTACCTGTCAGGGAAGCGCTCGATCCCCACCCCCGCCGAGCGGCGCCCGGTGGACCGCAAGCGGCAGCTCACCGTGCACGGCGCCCGCGAGCACAACCTCAAGAACGTCGACGTCAGCTTCCCGCTCGGCGTGCTGACGGCCGTCACCGGCGTGTCGGGGTCGGGCAAGTCCACCCTGGTCAACGACATCCTCTACACCCACCTGGCACGCGAGCTCAACCGCGCCAGGGCGGTCCCCGGCCGGCACACCCGGATCACCGGCGACGACCTGGTGGACAAGGTGGTGCACGTCGACCAGTCGCCGATCGGCCGCACCCCGAGGTCGAATCCGGCCACCTACACGGGCGTCTTCGACCACGTCCGCCGGCTCTTCGCGGAGACCACGGAGGCCAAGGTCCGCGGGTACCAGCCGGGCCGCTTCTCGTTCAACGTCAAGGGCGGCCGCTGCGAGAACTGCTCGGGCGACGGCACCATCAAGATCGAGATGAACTTCCTGCCCGACGTGTACGTGCCCTGTGAGGTCTGCCACGGCGCCCGGTACAACCGGGAGACCCTGGAGGTGCACTACAAGGGCAAGTCCATCGCCGAGGTGCTGGACATGCCGATCGAGGAGGCCCTCGACTTCTTCGAGGCCGTCCCCGGCATCGCCCGCCACCTGCGCACCCTGCGGGACGTCGGCCTGGGGTACGTCAGGCTCGGCCAGCCGGCGCCCACCCTCTCCGGCGGTGAGGCCCAGCGGGTCAAGCTGGCGGCCGAGCTCCAGCGACGCTCCACCGGATCCACGGTCTACGTGCTGGACGAGCCCACAACCGGGCTGCACTTCGAGGACATCCGCAAGCTGATCTCGGTGCTGTCGGGGCTGGTCGACAAGGGCAACACGGTGATCGTCATCGAGCACAACCTCGACGTGATCAAGACCGCGGACTGGGTGGTGGACATGGGTCCCGAGGGCGGCTCGGGCGGCGGCCAGGTCGTCGCCCAGGGCACCCCCGAGCAGGTGGCCGCCGAGCCGGCCAGCCACACCGGCAAGTTCCTCCGGGACCTGCTCGGCGACCTGCCGTCCGCCGGATCCCCGGCCGACGACGGGACCACCTCCGGAAAGGCTCCCACCGGCAGGACCTCCACGGGCAGGGGCCGCGCGAAGCGGGCGGCCACCAAGCGGAGCTGACACGCCGTGAGGCTCCTTCGGGACCGGTGGGGTTGTTCCCCCGGAGTTCTCGTCGGCCCTCTGGTATAGACCGGTTCTCCTTGGAACGCTGAGCCGTTGTCGGCGCGGTGCGCGCCGACAACGGCACGCGTCCTAGGGAGTTCCTGTGTCAGGAATCGCCGCGCGCTTCAGACCGCGCGCCCGTTCACTGCTCGTGCTGGGGGTGGCCTCGGCGCTCGCGGTCCTGTCCACGCCACCGCCGGCCATGGCCGCCCCGGCGCCGGCCCTCGTCCGCGTCGTCCCCGCGTCGGTGGCCGACGGCGACGGCATCGAGCTGTCCCGCACCGAGCAACCGGTCGCGCCCGGCGCCGAGCTGACGACCTACCGGCGCCTGGAGTCCGACAAGTGGCTGAGCGCCCAGGCGCTCACCGTCGACCTGACCAGCGAGCTGCGCGTCGACTACCTCGCGGCCGACGAGGTGGCGGAGGCGGCCACGGTCGAGGAGCTGGTCGCGGGCCACGACCCGGGCGAGGGGCGCACCACCGTGGCCGCCATCAACGGCGACTTCTTCGACATCAACGGTTCGAGCGCCCCGCTCGGCCCCGGCGTCGCCGACGGCGAGCTGCGCCACTCGGGCTCCGGCAGCGCCGTCCAGACCGCCGCCATCGGCCCCGACGGCGCGGGCCGCGTCCTGGACCTCTACTTCGACGGCACCCTCACCCTGCCGGCCGGCGAACTCGACCTCACCGGCTTCAACGCGGCCACGGTCCCCGCCGGCGGCATCGGCCTCTACACCCCCCTGTGGGGCGAGGCCGACCGGGCGCTGCCGGTCGCCGGGGCGGCCGACGTCACCGAGGTCGTGGTGGTGGACGACCGCGTGGCCTCGGTGTCCGAGAAGCCGGGCGCGGGCCCGATCCCGGACGGCTCCTACGTGCTGCTCGGCCGGGACGCCGGGGCCCGGGCCCTCGGCGGGCTGGCCGCCGGCGACCCGGTCACCACCGAGTACGCGCCCCGCACCGGCGACGGAGGGCCGCTGCCGCGCACCGCGGTCGGCGGCCGCGGCGTGCTGGTCTCCGAGGGCGAGCCGGTGAACTGGGAGGGGCTGCCGAACAACGCGACCGCCCCGCGCACCGCGGTGGGCTTCTCGCGGGACGGCCAGGAGATGTACGTGCTGACCGTGGACGGCCGGCAGGCGCACTCCGGCGGGGTCACCCTGACCGAGCTCGCGCTGCTGATGGCCGACCTCGGCGCCTACAGCGCGCTCAACCTGGACGGCGGCGGCTCCACCACGCTGCTCGCCCGGGCACCGGGCGACGCCGCGCCCACCGTGGTCAACAGCCCCTCGGACGGTCGGCAGCGCGAGGTGCCCAACGGCCTGGCCGTCACCGCCCCCGAGGGCAGCGGCGCGGTGGCCGGCTACCGGGTCTACACCACCGTCGACCCGGACCTGGCCCCCACCGCCGACCCGGTGCCGGGCGGCCACCCCGAGCGGGTCTTCCCCGGACTCACCCGCCGGCTGACCGCCACCGGGCACGACGAGACCCACGGCCCGGCCGACGACGCCGAGGGCCCGCGCTGGCGCTCATCCCGCCCGTCGGTGGGCGTCGTGGACGGCGACGGCGTGTTCACGGCCCGGCGCCCGGGCACGGTCGAGGTCACCGCCTCCCGGCACCGGGCCGCGGGATCGACGGAGCTGACCGTGCTCGGCGAGCTGACCAGGATCACCCCCACCACCCGACGCGTCGGCCTCGCCGATCCGGACGCCGCCGGCTCCTTCGGGGTGCTCGGCCACGACGCCGCCGGCGGCTCGGCGCCCGTCGAGCCGGCCGACGTCGCCCTCGACTACGACGCCTCGCTGTTCCGGATCGAGCCCGACCCGGCGGCCGGCGGCTTCACGGTGACCGCGGCCTCCGACGCCGCCACCGCCTCGGGACTGATCAGCGCGACGGTGGCCGGGGTCACCACCACCGTGGCGGTGACCGTCGGCCTCCGGGACACCGTGGTGGCCGACTTCGAGGACGCCGACCGCTGGGTCTTCAGCCACGCGCGGGCCGGCGGCTCGCTCACCCCCGAGCCGGCCGGGCGGGAGGGCGCCGGGGTGCGGATGGCCTACGACTTCACGCTCTCCACCGCGACCCGCGCCGCCTACGCGACCCCACCGGCCGACATCCCCGTCCCCGGCCAGCCGCAGAGCTTCACCCTGTGGGTGGAGGGCGACGGCCGCGGCTCCTGGCCCTCGCTGCAGCTGGTCGACGCCCAGGGCGTCGGCCAGGTGCTGCGCGGCCCCCACATCACCTGGGAGGGGTGGCGCCAGATCACCTTCCAGGTGCCGCAGGGCGTGGCCTACCCGGTGTCCGTGCGCCGCTTCTACGTCGCCGAGACCCGGCCCGACACCCGGTACGCCGACGAGATCGTCTTCGACGAGCTGCGCGCCCAGACCCCGCCCGAGGTGGCGCTTCCCGAGACCGCCCGTTCGACCGACCCGCTGATCGGCTCCGCCGCGGACACGGCGGCCAGGGACTGGCGGTTCGCCGTGGTCTCGGACGCCCAGTTCGTGGCGCGGGACCCGGACAGCGACATCGTGGCCCTTGCCAGGCGGACGCTGCGCGAGGCCAGGGCCGCCGACCCCGACTTCGTGGTGCTCAACGGCGACTGGGTGGACGAGGGCTCGCCGGCCGACCTGGCGTTCGCCCGCCAGGTGATCGAGGAGGAGCTGGGCGACGCCCTCCCCTGGTACTACGTGCCGGGCAACCACGAGGTGATGGGCGGCTCCATCGACGGCTTCGAGGAGGAGTTCGGCCCGGCCCAGCTGACGTTCGACCACCGGGGCACCCGCTTCGTCACGCTGGACAGCTCCTCGCTGACCCTGCGCGGCGGCGGCTTCGCCCAGTTGCGCGAGCTGCGGGCGCAGCTCGACGCGGCGGCGCGGGACCGCTCGGTCGACTCCGTGGTCGTGATGTCGCACGTGCCGCCGCGGGACACCACGGTGCGGCCGGCCAGCCAGCTGACGGACCGTCTCGAGGCCGCGCTGCTCGAGCGGTGGCTGGCGGAGTTCCGGCGGGAGACCGGCAAGGGCGCCGCGTTCTTCGGCGCGCACGTGGGCGTCTTCGACGGCTACCGGACGGACGGGGTGCCGTACTTCATCGGCGGCGACGCGGGCAAGGCGCCGGCCGCCGCGCCGGACGAGGGGGGCTTCACCGGCTGGGCGCTGGTGGGCGTGGACCGGGTCCCACCGCACGAGCAGGCCGAGGCCAGGCGGTCGCCCGAGACCCTGCTGCCGGACTGGCTGACCGTGCAGACCAGGCCGCACGTGGACGCGCTCGACCTGTCCGCGCCCGCCACGCTGCGGACCGGCGAGACGGCGACGGCGGGCGCCACGCTCACCCAGCGCCTCGCCACGGGGGACCGTGAGGTCCCGGTGGCCTTCCCGGTCAGCGCCGACTGGGCCGGCTCACGCGGCCTCCACCTGGGCCAGGCCGAGGAGGCCGGACGCGGTGACGTGGCGGCCTTCGATCCGGCCACCGGGCGGCTGACCGCCCTGCGCCCCGGCGCCGTCACCCTCACGGTGACGGTCGGCGGCGTGCGCCGGGCCGCGGAGATCCGCGTCACCCGCTGAGCCGGCCGGGGGGGGGCCGCCGGCGCGGCGGCCCCCACCCCGCCTCGGGCGCTACTTGAGGCCCACCTCCCGCATCTGGCGCAGCTCCTTCTTGAGGTCGGAGACCTGGTCCCGCAACCGGGCCGCGATCTCGAACTGGAGCTCGGCGGCGGCGGCCCGCATCCGGGCGGTCAGCTCCTCGATGGTCTCGGCCAGCTCGGCGGCCGGCCGGTCGGTGAGCTCCTTCTCGCCCCTGCCTCCGGCCCGCGAGGCGGCGGGCAGCGGCGCCTTGCCCTTCTTGGCCCCCTCGGACTTCCGGTAGCCGGTGTCGAGCAGCTCCTGGGTGTCCACGTCCTCGCGGGCGATGGTGGCCACGATGTCGTTGATCTTCTTGCGCAGCGGCTGCGGGTCGATGCCGTTGGCCTCGTTGTAGGCGACCTGCTTGGCGCGGCGCCGGTTGGTCTCGTCGATGGCGCGCTCCATGGCCGGCGTCACCCGGTCGGCGTACATGTGGACCTGGCCCGACACGTTCCGCGCGGCACGGCCGATGGTCTGGATCAGTGAGGTGCCGGAGCGCAGGAAGCCCTCCTTGTCCGCGTCCAGGATGGCCACCAGCGACACCTCGGGAAGGTCGAGGCCCTCCCGGAGCAGGTTGATACCGACCAGCACGTCGTACTCGCCGCTGCGCAGCTCGCGCAGCAGCTCGACGCGGCGCAGGGTGTCCACGTCGCTGTGCAGGTAGCGGACCCGGATACCCAGCTCCAGGAAGTAGTCCGTGAGGTCCTCGGCCATCTTCTTGGTCAGCGTGGTGACCAGGACGCGCTCGTCCTTCTCGACCCGGGTCCGGATCTCGTGCACGAGGTCGTCGATCTGGCCCTCCGTGGGCTTCACGACCACCTCGGGGTCGACGAGCCCGGTGGGGCGGATGATCTGCTCGACCACCCCGTCGGAGCGGGAGAGCTCGTAGGCGCCCGGGGTCGCGGACAGGTAGACGGTCTGCCCGACCCGCTCCAGGAACTCCTCCCACTTCAGCGGCCGGTTGTCCATCGCCGAGGGCAGCCGGAAGCCGTGGTCGACCAGGGTGCGCTTGCGCGAGGCGTCCCCCTCGTACATGGCACCGATCTGCGGGACCGTGTTGTGCGACTCGTCGATGACCAGCAGGAAGTCCTCGGGGAAGTAGTCGAGGAGGGTGTGCGGCGGGGAGCCGGACTCCCGGCCGTCGACGTGCAGCGAGTAGTTCTCGATGCCGGAGCAGGTGCCGATCTGCCGCATCATCTCGATGTCGTAGGTGGTGCGCATGCGCAGCCGCTGGGCCTCGAGCAGCTTGCCCTGCCGCTCCAGGGTGCCGAGGCGGTCGGCCAGCTCCGCCTCGATGCCGGAGATGGCGCGCTCCATCCGCTCGGGCCCCGCCACGTAGTGCGAGGCGGGGAACACGTAGAGGTGGTCGTCCTCCGAGATCACCTCACCCGTGAGCGGGTGCAGGGTGGACAGCGCCTCGATCTCGTCGCCGAACATCTCGATGCGGACGGCCAGCTCCTCGTAGACCGGGAAGATCTCGATGGTGTCGCCGCGGACCCGGAAGGTGCCGCGGGTGAACGCCAGGTCGTTGCGCGTGTACTGGATGTCCACGAAGCGCCGCAGCAGCGCGTCCCTGTCGATCTCCTGACCGAGCTTGAGCGGCACCATCCGGTCCACGTACTCCTGGGGGGTGCCCAGGCCGTAGATGCAGGAGACGGAGGCGACGACCACCACGTCACGCCGGGTGAGCAGCGAGTTCGTCGCGCTGTGCCGGAGCCGCTCGACCTCCTCGTTGATCGAGGAGTCCTTCTCGATGTACGTGTCCGTCTGCGGGACGTACGCCTCGGGCTGGTAGTAGTCGTAGTACGAGACGAAGTACTCCACCGCGTTGTTCGGCAGGAGCTCGCGGAACTCGTTGGCCAGCTGGGCCGCCAGCGTCTTGTTGGGCGCCATGACCAGGGTGGGGCGCTGCAGCCGCTCGATCATCCACGCCGTGGTGGCCGACTTGCCGGTGCCGGTGGCGCCGAGCAGGACGACGTCCTTCTCCCCTCCGCTCACCCGCTTCTCCAGCTCGGAGATGGCCGAAGGCTGGTCGCCGCTTGGCTGATAAGGGCTGACGACCTCGAAGGGCGCCACCGTACGTTCGATGTGAGAAACGGGCCGCATGGCACCAACCGTACGACCAGGCACTGACAACGCGGGCGGGCTGACCGGTCGTCCCCCCGGGTTCAACTCTCGGTAACCGTCGTTCTCCCTCCTCGTTTCCAGGAACGGGGAGGCTCCCCGCGTCCCACCCCGCCCGGGTGCACGGCGTCGCCCGGGTTTCGCCCCGAAGTCAGGAGTCCCCCCATGCCGAAGTTGCGTAAGCCCGCCCCGAAGGGGCGGATCAGCGTGCTCGTCACGGTCGGCGCGCTCGCGCTCCTCGTCCCCGGCGGGGCACTCGCGGTGTCGGCGTCCTCGCTGGCCGCCGAGTCCCCCGAGTCCCCGCCCGCCACCGGGGCGTCGGCGGCGTCCGCGGCCGTGGTCGCGGAGGGCGCGGCGGCCGACCAGGAGCGGGGCCCGCGGCTCGTGGCGCACCGGGGGGCCTCCGGGTACGCGCCGGAGAACACCCTGGCCGCGGCGGACGTCGCCCACGAACTGGACACCGAGTGGGTCGAGACCGACGTGCAGCAGACCGCGGACGGCGAGCTGGTGCTGCTGCACGACACCACGCTCAGCCGCACCACCGACGTCGAGGAGGTCTTCCCGGACCGCGCCCCGTGGAACGTCTCGGACTTCACGGCCGAGGAGATCGCCCAGCTGGACGCCGGCAGCTGGTTCGGCCCCGAGTTCGCCGGTGAGCCGGTGCCCACGCTGGGCGACTACCTGGACCTGCTCGAGGAGAACGGGCAGAGCCTGCTGCTCGAGATCAAGTCCCCGGAGCTCTACCCGGGCATCGAGGAGGACATCGTCGCCGAGCTGCGGGAGGAGGGGTGGCTGCGCGGCCGTCCCGGCGACCGCCTCGTGGTGCAGAGCTTCAACGCCGACTCGGTGCGCACGGTGCACGAGCTCGTGCCCCGGGTGGTCACCGGCTTCCTCGGTACCCCGGCGCTGGCCGACGTGCCCGAATACGCCGAGTTCGTCGACCAGGTCAACCCCCGGTACCGGGACCTGACCGCCGAGTACGTGGCGGGCATCCAGGCCGTCCGTGGCGCGCACGGCAGGCCGCTCGAGGTGTACTCCTGGACGATCAACGACGCCGCCACGGCGACCACGGTCGCCGGACTCGGGGTGGACGGGATCATCACCGACTTCCCGGACCGGGTCAGGGCGGGCCTGGGCGACTGAGCGACCGACTGTCAGTGGGGCGGCCTAGGCTGCCCCACATGAGTCGTGACACGCGCGAGGGGCCCGCGGGGCCCGAGCAGGATCCCCGGCCCACCTGCGCCTGGTCGGTGCGGGAGACGCCCATCGGGCCCCTGCTGCTCGCCGCCACCGAGCGCGGCCTGGTGCTCGTGGTCTTCCACGCGGACGACCGCGCGTCCAGGCGGGCGCTCGCCCGTCTGGAGGGGGTCCTGGGGCGTCGC
Organism: Streptomyces sp. NPDC127098; assembly: GCF_042722465.1. Classification (NCBI taxonomy): domain Bacteria; kingdom Bacillati; phylum Actinomycetota; class Actinomycetes; order Kitasatosporales; family Streptomycetaceae; genus Streptomyces; species Streptomyces sp. NPDC127098. The sequence continues at coordinate 46,679 of NZ_JBHXFJ010000040.1, read as the reverse complement.
CCCGTACCGGCGGCGGAGGAGCCGGTGGCCGGCCCGCTCATCGAGGGGGCGTGGTCCGAGCTCGACGCGTACTTCGCGGGGCGGCTGCGGTCCTTCGACACGGCTCTCGACTGGTCGCTCGCGCCCGGCTTCACCGGGCAGGTGCTGCGGGAGCTCGCGGCCTCGGTGCCGTTCGGCGGCGTCGTCGGGTACGGCGAGCTGGCCGACCGGGTCGGCGATCCGGGCGCGGCGCGAGCGGTGGGCGCCGCGATGGGGGCGAATCCGCTGCCGGTGATCGTGCCCTGTCACCGGGTGCTCGCGGCGGACGGCGGGATAGGCGGCTTCGGCGGCGGCCTGGAGACCAAGCGGGCGCTGCTCGCGCTCGAGGGGGTGCTCCCGGCGCCACTGTTCTGAGCGGGGGCCGGAGGCGGCGGAGCCACGGCCGCCCGGCCCCGTCACACCGCGCTGACCCCCCGGGCCTACGGGGGGCCGGGGGGTCAGCGCGTGGTTCGACGGTGGTTCTTCGCCGGCTCAGATGTCCAGGTCGTGCTTCTTGAGGAAGGCGACCGGGTCGACGGCCGAGCCGTAGTTCGCCGTGCTCCGCACCTCGAAGTGCAGGTGCGGGCCGCTCGAGTTTCCGGTGTTGCCGGACTCGGCGATGAGGTCACCGGTCGACACCCGCTCACCCACCCGGACCTCGATCTTCGAGAGGTGGGCGTACTGGGTGTAGACACCGTCGGAGTGCTTGATCACGACGGCGTTGCCGTAGGCGGGGCCGTCGCCGGCGCCGTTGCCGCCGGCCTTGACGACGGTGCCGCCGTGCACGGCGTGGACGTCGGTGCCGACCGGCACCGCGAAGTCCTGGCCGCTGTGCTTGTGGGCCCAGCGGTCACCGCTGTTGCCGAACGTGGCGGTCAGCGAGTAGTCGTCGGATATCGGCGACACCCAGGACTTCTCCGCCTTCTCCTTGGCGGCGGCCTGCGCGGCGGCCTGGGCGGCGGCGGCCTGGGCGGCCTCCTCGGCCTTCGCCTTGGCGGCGGCCTGGGCCTCGGCGGCCTTGGCGGCCGTCTGCTGGGCGTGCGCCTGGCTCTGCGTCGTGTCGGCCAGCTGGCTGGCGGTGTGCGAGGCGAATACGTCGGCGTGGCCGCCCTCGGCCGCCGCCGCCACGCCCGTAAGAGCCACGGAACCGCACACGGCGGCCGTCACGACGGCGGCGACTCGCTTGCGGACACCGAAGATCTTGCGGGGCTGGTTCGCGGTGGTGTTCGGCATGGGGGACCTACCTCTGCGATTCGGGGGGACATCCGGCCAGACCCGAGCGAGAAGCATCAAATCAGCCGGTCGAATCTCATTGATAACGACCGGTTTGCCCGTTTTCAAGGACCGTTGTTACTAGACGACCGCGTAGTGAAAACGAGGGAGGAAAGTCCCTCCACACCCCTCCGTCGAGGGGCCCCACCCCAGAAGAAACGGGCCGGGGCGATCCGCCCCGGCCCGACTGAAGCCCCTCCGACCTGCGCTGTCACCCCCGGGGCCGGCAGGCGTCCGAACCCCCTGCCGTTCTGCCAGGACCCCCGGGCCGAAAGTCCCGGGCCTCTTGTCACATTTCCCTTCTATCGCTTTTCGTAGCTCGTCTGGAGGCTGTGACGAGGGCCACCGGAAAGCCACCGATCAGCGCGGGAAAACCTCGAATCCGACGCAGGGAACGCCGCCGAACCGCTCCGCCACGACGGCCGCCGCCTGGCGGTGGAGATCCCTGGCGTACTCCTCGGGCGGCAGGTCGCTGAGCGCCGCGATGTACGCGCGATGCTCCGCGAGCGAGGCGACCGCACGCTCGAGGGCCGCCTCCCCCACCGCCTGGGCGTGGGTCGGCTCGGGCGAGCCGGCCACGGCGACCCAGCGCACCCCGCCCCAGGTCTCAAGACCGCCCTCTCCCAGCTGGTCCCGGAAGATCCATCGGTTGCCGGCGTCCCCCGCCGCGTCCAGCACGGCCCGGCCCACGATCCGGTGGTCGGGCGTGTTCCAGGCCCGGCCGCCCCAGGTCTCCCGGTGGTTGATGGTGATCAGCAGCTCGGGCCGATGGCGCCGGATGGCCGCGGCCAGGTCGGCCCGCAGCGCGGGGCCCTCCTCGACCACCCCGTCCTGGTGGTCGAGGAACTCCACCTCGCGCACCCCCACCGCCGCGGCGCTGGCGAGCTGCTCACCCTGCCTGATCCGCGCGGACTCGGCGGGGTCGATCCCGTCGATCCCCGCCTCGCCCCTGGTGACCAGCACATAGGCCACGTCCTTGCCCGCCGCGGTCCACTCGGCGACGGCTCCGGCCGTCCCGTACTCCACGTCGTCGGGATGGGCGACGATCGCCAGCGCCCGCCGCCAGTCCACGGGCATGGGTTCCAGGGGCACGATGTCGGACGGGTGGGGCATGGTCCTCGACTCCTCCGCTTCTCGCCGATCGGGTTCAGCGCCAGCCGTGGCGCAGCTGAAGGTTGTGGACGACCTGCTGGAACCTGGCCCGGTCCAGGGCGCACGCCTCGCGCCGCATCCCGTCCGGGTGCACCCGGAGCACCCGGTCCAGGTGCACCCAGGACTCCCGCCCCGAGCGGTCCCAGGGCCCCGAGCCGAGCGGCATCCACTCGCGGTCGTGGTCGCGGTCCTGGCTGGAGAGCTGGACGGCGAGCAGGGTCTCGGCGGCCTGCTCGCGGGCCACCACGAGCACCGGCCGGTCCTTCCCGCGCCCGTCGTTCTCCTCGTAGGGCACCCAGGTCCACACGATCTCCCCCGGGTCGGGGTCGCCGTCCGGCTCCGGCGCGTAGGTGGTGCGCACCGCGCCCACGGCGCGGGGCTCCACCTCGACCGTCGCACCGGGGCCACTCCGGCCGGGGATCTCGTCTATGCCGATGTCACTGCGATCCATGCGCACACGCTATCGCCGCCGACGATCACTCCACCCCAGGGGGACGACGCCGGCACCGCCGTCGTCCCCCTCTGTTTCGACCCGTCAGCCGGCGCCGCCGCGACGGGGGCGGGACAGCAGGTAGCCGCCGGCGCAGGCCAGGGCGCCGAGCACCCCGCCGCCCGCCGTCCACAGCCAGCGGGGGGTCCACCAGCCGCCGCTCCAGCCGCCCTCGGGCTCGGGCAGGGCGGCCAGATAGGGCTCGGCCGCGTCCTCGCCCGGTTCGTCCTCGCCGGCCGGGGGCCCCGCGGCACCGACCGGCAGCAGTGGGGTGGCCAGCTCGCCGCCGCGGTCCGCCGAGCCGCCCGCGTCCTCCACCGCCGTCGTGACCTCGACATCGATCGGCTGCCCGAGGTCGCGCTCCGGGAGCTCGGCCACCGTCACCCGCAGGTAGTAGGCGCCGGGCAGCGGGTCGTCGGACCAGGGCTCGGCCCAGCTCCGCACGGTGCGGATGGTGCAGCTGAGCGTCACGGAGCCGGCGTCTTCCGCCGCCGTGGCGAGCTGCTCGCCCCCGGTGCACGCCTGCCGGCGGCGCAGCCCGTCGTAGACGTCAACCCGCCAGATCGAGGGGCCCGTGCGGTCCACCCTCGGGGAGAAGTCGACGGTGGCCTCGGCGGTGGCCGTCTGGCCCGCCGCGACCGGGAAGGTCCAGTACAGGTAGTCGCCGGCCGAGGCCGTGGCGCCGCCACGCTGCCCCTGGTCGAGGACCGTGGCGGTCCTGAAGTTGGTGCCCGCCTCGGCCGGTATCTCCACGTCCTCCGCGGCGGCAGCCGGCCCGGTTCCGGCCAGCAGCACGGCCGCGGTCAGCAGGGAAAGTCGCGGTGTTCTGCCCATCAGGCCCTCCCCGAAGCGGTTCCCATACGGGCCCACAGGCCCCACACCAGGCCGACGACCAGGCCGACGACCGTCAGCAGCACCAGCGGCACCCAGCCCCTGGCCAGGCCGAAGGCGGCGACGTCGGACGGATCGTCCGACGCCGACACCACGTCGACGGTGAGTTCCACGGGCAGCCCGGGGGTGCGCTCGACGGCGTCCGGCGCGGAGAACGAGCTGCTGACCTCCAGGCACACGACGTCCGGCCCGATCGCTCCGCCCGGCGCCACGTCCGCGTCGTCCACCTCGGGCACCGCGTAGCGCAGCCCCGTGGAGATCACGTCGGTGCGGCCGCTGTCCGCCCCGGTACCGCGCACGAGTTCCCGGCCATCGCCGTCGAGCGCGCGCAGCAGCACGCCGTAGTCCGGGTTGACCGGGCGGTCGGCTGCGACGCTCACCGAGGCGCGCAGCTCCTGCCCCGCCGTCAGTGCCACCTGGTAGAAGCGGTGCTGGTTGAACTCCTCGCGGTCGCTGTAGACGCCGACGCCGAGGTACGGCGCCTCCGCGCAGAGGTCGGCACCGGTCACCGCGGTGGGGGTCTCCACCGGCAGTTCGGCGCGGTCCACCAACTGGTTGAGCCGGTCGGCCAGTCGGTCGGAGTCCTGCACGGCCGTGTAGGTGCCGCCGGTGGCCTCGGCTATGCAGCTCAGCTGCTCGCGCACCGCGTCGTCCAGCGTCAGGCCGAGGGTGTCCACGACCAGGTTGGTGCCGCTGGCGGCCAGTTCGCGGGCGACCACGCACGGGTCCGGCTCGCCGCAGGAGTCCTCGCCGTCGGTGATCAGCACGATCCTCCGGGTCCCCGGCTCGTCGCCGAGGTCCTCGTTGGCGCCGCGCAGCGCGAGGCCGATCGGGGTGAAGCCGGTGGTGGGCCGCAGGGTGGCGACCGCGGTCCTGGCCTCGGTCCTGTCCACCGGACCCACCGGGTAGAGCTGTTCGCTGTCCCGGCAGCCGGCCTCGCGGTCGTCGCCCGGGTTGCCGGCGCCGAGCGTCCTGATGCCGAGGTGCACCTCGTCGGGGACGGCGTCGATGACCTCGTTGAACGCCTGCTGGGCGGCGGCGATGCGGGACTCGCCCCCGCTCATGTCGCGCTCCCGCATGGAGCCGCTCACGTCGAGGACCAGCTCGACCCGCGGCGGTGGCCCCTCCTCGGGCTCGGACTGATCGGCGACCGCACTCGTCGTCAGGGCGCCCGTCGTCAGGACGGCGAACAGGGCGCTGAGAGCCGCCGCCGACCATCGTCTTATGATCATCTTCGGATCCTATTGATCCGTGGCCCGCACTCCCAAAACGCCGTCAGCTCGCCCCGCGCCGGTACCTTGTGCGGCATGGACGAGAACGTGGGCGCGATCCCCACGACCATGCGCGCCTGGGTGGTGCGCACCCCCGGCCGCCTCGACGCGGTGGAGCTGCCGGTGCCGACGCCGGCCGCCGACGAGCTGCTGGTGCGCGTGCGCACCTGCGGCGTGTGCCGCACCGACCTGCACGTCCGCGACGGGGACCTCCCGCCGCACCGGTCCCCCGTCGTGCCGGGACACGAGGTCGTCGGCGAGGTCGTGGCCGCGGGCCCGGACGCGGTGGGGCACCCCGTGGGATCACGGGTCGGCGTGCCGTGGCTGCGCCGCACGTGCGGCACCTGCCGCTACTGCCGGCGCGGCCAGGAGAACCTGTGCCCCTCGTCGCGCTACACCGGCTGGGACGCGGACGGCGGCTACGCCGAGTACCTGACCGTGCCGGCGGCCTACGCCTACGAGCTGCCCGAGGGCTACTCGGACCAGGAGCTCGCCCCGCTGCTGTGCGCCGGCATCATCGGCTACCGGGCGCTGCGCCGGGCCGAGTTGCCGCCCGGCGGCCGGCTCGGGATCTACGGCTTCGGCGGCTCGGCCCATCTCACGGCGCAGGTGGCCCTCGCCGAGGGCGCCACCGTGCACGTGTTCACCCGGGCCCCGGCCGCCCGCGTCCTGGCCCTCGAACTCGGCGCGGCCTCGGCCGCCGACTCCTACGCCCAGCCGCCCGAACCGCTGGACGCCGCCATCCTCTTCGCGCCGGTGGGCGATCTGGTGCCGGTGGCACTGACGGCGCTGGACAGCGGCGGCACCCTGAGCGTCGCGGGCATCTACCTCTCCGCCATCCCGTCGCTGGACTACGAGCGCCACCTGTTCCGGGAGCGGACGCTGCGCAGCGTGACGGCCAACACCCGTGACGACGGGCGGGAGTTCCTGGCGACGGCGGCCGCACACCCGATCAGGACGGCGGTGGTGCCCTATCCCTTCGAGGAGGCGGACCGGGCGCTGGACGACCTCGCGGCCGACCGGGTCAACGGGGCGGCGGTGCTCACCATGCCCGCCGCGGGCTGACACGGACTCACACTCAGAACTCCCCCGAGCGCAGCGTGCGTTCGCGAACCGAGTCGAGGAAGCCCGGCACGTCCTCCATCCTCGTCCCCGTGCACTGCACGATCAGGTCCATCACGTCCCCGGCGGAGAGGGCGCCCACCACGGGATGCACATGGGCCAGTTCGACCCGCTCCTCCATCCGCTTCAGCACGTGGATGGCGAGGTTGAGCTCGGGCACGTGGCTGGTGTGCCCGAAGTCCAGGTTCTTCCTGATCACCCACATCTCCGGGATGATCTGGCCGAAGACGATGATGTGCGCGAGGGCGAACATCGCCCGGGCACACTGCCGGGCGCTCTCCTCCGACTCGTCCTGCAGCGCCCGCACGGCCTCCTCGTCCTCCGCGAGGTGCGCCTGGATCAGCGCCACCGCGTGCAGCACCTCGTCCTTGGTGTACGGTCTCACTTCGCCGTTCATCCGCCGCCCCCTGCTCACCGTCCGCCTATCGCGCGAGTACCCAGTGTGGCAGGTTTGGGACCGGCTGGAGCCGGTTCGCCCCACTTCAGCAGCCTCAGGAGTCGATTCCGGTCACACCGCCCTGACGCCCCAGGCGGGCCGGCGCGGGTCGTCGGCCCTGATCACGACGTCGGCCGCCTCGGCCGGCCGCACCTCCGCCTCGTACCGGTCGAAGGCGGGCAGCGTCCACCGCAGTCCCTCGGCGGTCCTGCGGGCGAGCGCGCCGGGGCTCAGGGCGAGGTGCACGGCCAGGTCGGCCGGAAACCACTGCCCGAGCAGGAACGCGCCGTGGAGCAGCAGCACTCCGCCGGGCGGCAGCGTCACGTAGTCGCTGCGCGTGGCGCGGTCGCGCTCCGCGTCCCACAGGTCGGGCAGCACCCGGCCGGTGCCGTCCGGATCGAGCGGCGTCAGGACCTCGCGCCACAACGCGCCGGTGTCCAGCCACCGTTCGTAGTACGCGTCCGGGTCCTGGCGGCCGAACTCGAAGCGCAACGACGCGGGGCGCAGGAAACCGGCCGCGCCCACCACGAGCGCCGCCCGCCCGCGCACTCGCAACTCGCGCGCCACCTCGCCCGCCAGCGCCCCCGGTTCGGCCGCCGGCGCGCCGTCCACCAGCACGCGCCGCCACGGGCCGCCGTCGCCGGCCGACGCCTCGTCCACACGCGCCGCGAGCTCGCCGGCCAACCGTTCCCAGGTGATCGCCGAAAGACGCATGTCAGTGGCTCCTCCTACCATCGACCGCATGTTGGGTATCGGAACGATTGTGCTGGGTGTGGCGGACGTGCGCCGCGCCGTGGCCTTCTGGAGCGAGGCCCTCGGCTACGTGCCGAGGGACGAGGTCGAGGACGACTGGGCGGTGCTGGTGCCGCCGGACCGCTCGGGGCCCGGGATAGCGCTCGGCCTGAGCGAGACCCCGCCGCAGCGGCACCCCAGGGTCCACCTCGACCTGTACGCGGCCGACGCGGCGGACCAGGCGGCCGAGGTGGAGCGGCTGGTCGCGCTGGGCGCCGAGCGGGTGGACTGGGATCTCTACCCCGAGGACCCGGACTTCGTGGTCCTCGCCGATACCGAGGGCAACAGATTTTGCGTGATCGACACGAGCCACCCGTAGCGGGTCACCGCGGGTCGAGGCGTCCTTCCCTCCGCGTCCCGACGGTCGCACGATAGAGCAATGGACAAGGAGACCGGGCGGGCGCGGCTCGAGTTGTACGTGGAGGCGCTGCGCGCCCGGATGCCCGCCAGTCAGTTCATTCTGTTGATGCGCGCCTTCAACGCCTGGCTGACGGGCGGGGGCGGCATGATGCGGCTGCACCTGGAGTCCGACGAGCAGGAGCTGTTCACGCCCGAGGTGCAGGGCGAGATGCTGACCCTGATGGGCCTGGTCGGCGCGCTCTCCCCGGGCCACGAGGACCGGGCCGACCACGTGGTGGTTGAGCTGGGCGACGGCGAGCACGTCAAGGGCGCCAGGTCGCTGGTGCCGCGGGAGGTCGCCGACGATCCCGAGCGGCTGGCCGAGATGCGCCGCCGCCTGGACGAGGGCGAGCGCCTCCGCAGGGAGCAGCGGGACAGCGACAGCCTGGAGGTCGACGCGATCGCGCGCGCCAGCGGGATGCTGCCCGAGGGCGAGGCCTAGCCTCCCGGTCGGTAGTGGGCCCAGGTCTTGGGGGTCTCGGAGACGCTCACGGTCGTCAGCTCGGGGATCCGGTCGCGCCACGAGTCGAAGATCCACTTGGCGAGCAGTTCGGCCGAGGGCGGCAGGTCCGGACCCAGCGCGTCGTTGAGGTGCCGGTGGTCCAGCGTGTCGTCGAGCCACTTCTTGAAGTCGTCGAGATCCCGGTAGTCGCGGACGAAACCCGTCGCGGAGAGCTGGTCGGCCCGGGCGGAGAGTTCGAGCACGACCACGTAGTTGTGTCCGTGCAGGCGGGCGCAGGGATGCCACGAGGGCAGCCGGTCGAGGACATGGCTGGCCGAGAAGTGGAATTCCTTGGTGATCGTGAACATGCCGATCCCCGCTTCCTGCTCTCGTCGCACTGTAGCCCGTCAGTCCCCGGCCGTCCCCTCCAGGATCCAGCGGTTCAGCGGCACCTCCGTCAGGAAGCGCCGCCGCCGCTCCGCGTCGCCGATGCTGTCCGCCTTCCGGCGGACCTCCGCCCCGGCCCGCCGGAGCAGCGCCTCGGCCTCGGCGTTGCCACCCGCGGCCCGGATCGCCCGGGCGGCGTGCCACAGCACCTCCTCGGTGCGCAGCGCCGGCTTGTCGCCCTCCCGGTCCAGGATCGCCAGGGCCTGCCACGCCACCGCGGCCGCCTCGTCGACGGCGCCGCGCCGCAGCAGCACCCGGGACCGCAGCACAAGGGCGGCGATGGTGCTGCGCGTCATCCCGCTGTGCTCGGTCTCCGCGCAGGTCGCCAGCGCGAGACGCTCCGCCTGGTCGAGGTCGCCGGGCCCGGCCGCCGTCTCCAGCACCACCTGGGCGTAGAGGTTGCGCACGATCGGCACCAGGTTGGCCAGCCAGGTGCGCTCGGTCTCCAGCCAGCCCGCCTCGGCCAGCTCCCGCGCCGCCTCCCGGCCGGCGCCACGCCGGGCCAGGACGGTGGCGAGCAGCGCCGTGTTGTACGCGTGCCAGCCGCTCTCGCCGCCGCGGTCCTCCTCGAAGCTCCTTGCCTCGGTGAGCGCCGCCTCGGCCGCCGCGTCCTCGCCCAGGGCGATGAGCAGCTGAGCCAGGTAGTTGAGGGCGATCGGCAGCTCGGCGCGAAGCTTCTCCGAGCGCAGGCGCTCCACGCAACGGGTCAGCCGGGCGTGGGCCTCGCCGAAGCGGCCGGCGTCGAAGAGGTTGACGCCGAGCTGCATCTGGTTGAGGTTGCGGGCGTGCTGGAGCACCGGGTCGTCCCTGCGGCCCAGGCTCGGCTCGGCCGCGTACATCTCCTCTGCCCGACGCAGCACCTCGATGCCGGCGTGCAGATCGCTCTTCGGCAGCTGCCGCCCGTACTCGACCAGCGTCACGAAGAGCGTGACCTGGTCGCCGCCGCGCTCCGCGAGCTCCACGGCCTCCCGCAGCTTGGCCAGCGAGGGTTCGAGGCCCTGCGTGGCCATGAGGGTCTTGCCGCGCTGCAGGGCGGTGCGGGCCAGCAGCCGCGGATCGGCGAGCCGGCGGGCAGCGGCCTCCGCCTCGGCGGCGAGCGCGTCGATGTCGGGCACGCCGGCGTGCGGTCCCTGGCCACGCCAGCGCACCTCCGTCAGGCTCAGCAGCAGCTCGGCCGCCTCCGCGAGACGCCGGTCCCGGGCGCCGCCGTCCGGCCGCAGCCGCCGGGCGGCCTCGATGGCCTCGGTGCAGTAGCGCTCGGCGTCGGAGAAGGACAGCCCCTCCACGGCCGCCTCCCTGGCCAGGCCCAGGTGGACGTCCGCCGAGTCGGCCAGGCAGCCGGGGCCGCCCTGGCGCAGCTGCGCGGCGAGGTCGAGCCGCAGGGCCCACGGCGGTCCGTCCGCCCCGGCCTGCGGCGCGAGCTCCGTCAGCACCCGCGCGAGGTCGGCGTGTCGGCGCATCCGCTGGGCCGCCGTCAGCTCGGCGTAGATCCCCTCCCGCAGGGCGGCGTGCTCGAACTCGTAGAGGTCGGAGCCGAGCCAGACCAGCCACTCGGGCCGGTCGGCCCGCTCCCTGACGAGGCCGTGGTCCCGCGCCGTCCTGCGCAGCAGCTCGACCGCCTCGTCGTGCGGCACCCCGGTGGCCTCGGCGACGGCCCGGGAGAGGAACGACTGCCCCTGGGCCGCGCCGCTGAGCAGCAGCTCGCGCACCGGCTCGGCGAGACGGTAGAAGCGGCGGCTGATCGCGATCGGCAACTCGGCCGGCAGCGCGTCCTGTTGTCCGAGGCCGGTGGCTCGCACCAGGCGCAGGCACTGCTCGACGAAGATCGGGTGTCCGCCCGTCGCGCTGCTCAGCCGGACGGACAGGGTGGTCGAACCGGCGCCCGGCACCCGCAGCCGCACCAGTTCGGCGACGGCGTCCGCCGGCAGCCCGGCCAGCGGCTCGCGCTCCAGGCGGTCGGCGAACTCCCACCGCTCCAGGAGCTCGGCGACGGCCGGCGCGTTGCCGCCGACCATCCCGTCCCTGGTGCGGTGGCCGAGCACCAGGCTGAGCGGCTGGTCCGGCATGCCGGCGACCAGCCGGTCGAGGACCTGAAGGCTCGTTAAGTCGATGAACTGCACGTCGTCGACGACGATCACCACCGGTTTTCCCGCCCCGGCCTGGGCCAGCAGCTCCCCCGCGACCTGCGCGGCGATCGCCTCCTGCTGCGGCTGCAGGCTGTCCCCTGGCAGGGATCCGGTGCGCAGGGCGGCCTCGGTGACCTCCCGACCCACCGTCATCAGGGGTTCGAGGCCGGGCACGACCATGCCGAGCAGTTGGGGCACGGACCGGAAGGCGGCCGACCCGAGACGCCGCCAGACGCCCTCGACCTCGGCCGGGGGCCGCAGCGCGAGCAGCGCCTCGAGCGCCATCAGGAAGGAGGTGTCGGGGCCGCCCTCGGGGTCGCACCGCACCGAGACGATCCGGCAGCGAGCGTCGAGGTCCGGATCCTCCTCGACCTGCCGAACGAACGCGGCGAGCAGCGCCGACTTGCCCATCCCCGAGCCGCCCTCGACGGCGAGCACCCGCCCCCGGCCGGCGGCGAGGTCGCGCACCATCCCGGAGAGTCTGCTCATCGAGTCGACTCGATCGACAAAGGCGGCCGGCACCATCGTCCTCCCCCATCTCGCCAACGGCGGATCGATGTCGGTGAGCGCACGTTGATCACCGGGGATCACCTTAGACGAACCCGCCCCCCGGCCACAGGGAACCCACGCCCGCCCGGCCAGCGCGCACCGCCACCAATGCCCCCGTTCGTCCGCCTTGTCACGGTAAGCTCGGGCAGCCAGTCGATGGACGCTTCACCACGAAAGGGGTCGGGCGTGCCGGACGTACCGGAGAGCCTGGTCGATCTGGCCAAGCGGGGTGGTGAGCCCGTGGTCGTGCAGACCCTCCGCTCCGCGACCGCGGCGACCCTGGCCTATATCGTCGCCCTCTGGCTCACCAACGTCACGGCCCCGCTGCTCGCCCCGCTCACCGCGCTGCTGGTCGTCCAGGTCACCCTCTTCGCCACGCTCACCGCCGGCGTGCGCCGGGTCAACTCGGTGATCGCCGGGGTCCTGATCGCCACGGCCTTCAGCGTTCTGGTCGGCCTGAGCTGGTGGAGCCTGGGGCTGCTGATCCTCAGCGCGCTCGCCCTAGGTCACCTGGTGCGGGTCGACGAGTTCGTGCCCGAGGTGGCGATCAGCGCCATGCTGGTGCTCGGCGTCACCCAGCACGCGGAGACCGCGTGGGACCGGGTGCTGGAGACGCTGATCGGCGCGGTCGTCGGGCTGCTGTTCAACCTGGTGATCCTGCCCCCCATCTGGGTGCGCCCCGCCGGCGAGGACATCGAGCAGCAGGCGCGCCGGATGCGGGAGTTGCTGAACCGGCTCGGCGAGGAGGCGGACGAGCCCCGCACCCCGGTCTCCCGGATCGCCGCCAAGATGGAGGAGGCCCGCCGCCTGGACGAGGCCATCGCCGAGGTCGACGCCACGCTCACCCAGGCCGAGGAGAGCCTGCGCCTCAACCCGCGCGTCAAGGAGCCACTGCTGACCAGGATCGTGCTGCGCACCGGCCTGGACACCCTGGAGTCCTGCGCGGTGATCCTGCGCACCATGTCGCGCAACCTCACGGACCTGGCCACCCGCCGCACCGACGAGCCGCTGTTCCCGCCCGAGGTGGCGTCGGCGCTGCGCGAGCTGTTCACCTACCTGGCCGGGGCCATCGACAGCTTCGCCACGTTGATCACCAGTCAGGTCAGCAGCGCGGCCGACGAGGCCGAGAAGTTCCTCGCGGTGGAGCTCGACGCCGCCAGGCTGAGCCGGGAGCACGTCGCGAAGCTGCTGCTGACCCGGGTTCAGGAGCATCCGCAGCAGTGGCAGCTGCACGGCTCACTGCTGGCCGACGTCGACCGGATGCTCGACGAGCTCGACATCGAGAAGCGCTCGGCGCACCTGGCCGAGGAGCTGGACCGGATGTCCCGCGAGGAGAGCCGCCGCTACCCCCGGCTGCGCCGCATCGCCGGCACCGCGCGTCGCGCCAGGCGCCGGCTGCCATCACTCCGCCGCGGCGCAGGGGGCGGGGGCAAGGGCTGACGCCGTCGGCCCGAGGCCGGTTCGGCCGGCGGTCGGTGACGCCTGCGACGAACCTGCGACAGGACCCCGGTTGAGTCGGGCACGATCTGGCGTCTACCGTGCCGGGGACACATTGATCTGCTGATCACACGGGGGACACGGAACATGGCACGGCCGTCTGACTGGTCTCCGGTCGACATGGACTCGGACCCGACACCCGGTGACCCGGACGACGTTCGGTACCTCGCCGACGAACTCCAGACCTTCGCCGACGAGGTCGGCGAGGCACTTGGCCGCGTCCGGGGCATGGCCGAGGAGCGGGCCGTCCTGGACTGGGCCGGCCTGTCGGCCGAGGCGTTCCGCGCCGAGTTCGACGGCGTGCCCGGCAATCTGCAGAAGCTCCAGACGTCCTACGACATGGCCGCCCAGGCGCTGCAGACGTACTGGCCGAAGCTGGAGACCGCGCAGGGCATGGCCGACCGCGCCCTGGACCGCGCGATCTCGGCGCAGGCCGACCTCTCATCCGCGCAGGCCGCGCTCTCCGACGCCCAGGACTGGGTCTCCCGGGCCGGCGACGAGGCCGAGCGCCTTGAACGTGAGGGCGAACGCGACGACATCGAGCCGCCCTCCGAGGCCGAGGTCCGCGCCGCCACCCGTGACGCGACCGCCGCCCAGAGCGCGGCCTCCTCCGCCCGGTCCCGCGTGGACGCCGCCGAGGAGGCGCTCTCCGCCGCGCGTGAACTCGCCCGGCAGGCCAAGGAGATGCGTGAGGACGCGGCCCGGGTCTGTGCGGACGAGATCGATGAGGCGTCGGACGCCGGTATCCAGAACCGGCGGTGGTGGGAGGACGCCGTTCACTGGGTGTCCGAGAACTGGGACACCATCGTCGAGGTCTGCAAGGTCGTCGTCGCGGTGCTGGGCATCGTGGTCATGATCATCGGCGGACCGCTGGCCCTGGTCGTCCTGGCGGCGGCGCTGGTGGTGTTGGCCGACACGCTCTACGACTACGCCAACGGCCGCGCGACCCTGTGGGACGTGGCGTTCGCGGCGCTTGACTGCATCCCCGGCATGAAGGGCCTCACCACCCTCGGCGGCCTCGCCATGGGGCTCAGGGGCGGCATCACCGCCCTGCGGGGCGGTCTCCGCGGCATGGGCGTGGCGATGCGCCGCGTCGCGAGCGGGCTCAGGCGGCAGCCGCCGCCCGTCATCCACGCGGGCTCGATGAATCCGGCCGACGCGCAACAGTTCATCAGCACCAACTACCCGTGGCTCAACGAGGTGAACTTCACCGGCTACCCCGGCTACACCCAGAACTGCACGAACTGTGTCGTCGCTGTCGACCGCCGGCTCGACGGCTTCCGGGCGACCGCGGCACCGATGGCGGGTCCCGGATTTGTGAACCAGGCGGCGTTGCGCGCAGAGAGTGTGCAATGGCAGAACGCGACGAGTTACGACGACATCGCCCAGAATCTGATACGCAGAGGAGAGGGGGCGAGAAGCGTCGTGTACATTTCGAGGCCCAACGGTACGGCCCATGTCTTCAACGCGGTCAATTCCCCGCAGGGGATCGTCTTCCTGGACGGCCAGTCAGGCCAGTTGGGGTACTTGGAAGAAGGCGTATCCTCGATATCCCACCTCCCCTATCGGGGCTAGCGCTCCGGACTCCACGAGGGAATATCCACATGATTTCGCAAGACGAAGCGATGCGGATCGCACTGGAATATCTGCAGAATGTCTATCGGAACGAGCAGTACACGTTCGTGATGCAGCCGGAGCTCACGCAGGGATATCGGACCGTGTGGGCCGTGCGCTTCGACACCCAGGAGCATCTGGACACCGGGGACTTCACGAAGGCCCCCATGACGCGCGTGCTCCTGGTGCCGAAGGACGGGTCCACGCCGTGGTGGCCGCCCTCGGCCTGGTCCGTGAGCGAGTTCGAGGCGCAGCTCGGGCCCCGCGATGAGTGACCCCCGGCAGCGGGCCGAGCGGTGGCTCGACCAGACCTACCGGGGCCGGGTCTCGCTGCACGGCCCTGCCCCCGTCCAGGAGACGCCGGAAACCTGGCTCTTCGCCTGTACCACGACCGACGGATCGGCCATGCTCAACGCGTCGCTGGCCGTGCCGAAGAACGCCAGCACGCCGTTCCACCCGGCGACGGACGACCCGGGGGCCGACCTCGCGGCCTTCGACGCCGCGCCGACCCCCCGGGACCCGCTCGCCCAGGCCCGGCGCACCAACGCCCGCGGCTGCGTCCTGGCCATGCACGCGGCGCTGGGCGGCGCGAAGGCGACGCCGCTGCCATGGCGGCCCGAGCACGAGAGCCCGGGCTGGTGGGAGCGGCTGGTGCGCCAGTTCTCGCCCGACGCCGACGTGGTCTCGTTCGACGACTGGAACGAACTGGCCACCGAGGTCGAGGTGTACGGCCCTGACGCGCGGGGGCTGGTGTGGATACGCCGCGAGCTCCACGGGGTGGAGTCCAGCGGCCACCTGCTCTACGCGCACCACACCAAGGGCCAGGTCGCGCTGGTCGACCCGATGGCCGGCCGGCTTGGCCGGACCGAGACGCAGGGTGTCAGAGAGCTCGTCCTGGCGGTGGCCCCCAGCCCCGGCCTGACAGCCGCGCCCGTGGCCGCCGGCCCGCGCTGGCAGACGCCGGCCGAGAGCTTCGACGCGGCGGTCGCCAAGGCCGAGGCCTGGCTCGGCGAGATATACGGCGGGGAGGTGGTCCTCGTCGCCCCCGATCCCGCGGACGAGGGGCCGCGTGGCTGGCTCTTCGCCTGCAACACCAAGAGCTTCGCCGAAACGGGCCACTGGGCGGACGGCATGCTGGACGCCGCCCTGGTCGTCCCCAGGAACACGGCCCAGCCCTTCGCCCTGCCCAACTCGGCGCCCTGGCCCTGGCTCCGCCAGTGGCAGGAAGGCGGCACACCGCCCGTCGCGCCCCCGCAGCCCGGCCCCGCCGCCTGGCTCGCCCCGACGATGAGCCGCCTCGGCGGTGTCCTCTCGACGAGCGACCACGCCGACTGGCCGTCGCTGACCGCCGAGTTGGCGCGCTTCCCCGAGGGCAGCAGGGCGGTGGTCTGGGTCCGCAGGAGCGACGCCCGGGGCCGGGAGTCCGTGGGCCTGCTGCTCAACGGCATGTGCACGGCCGACGGCATCATCCTGCTCGACAGCATGACCGGCGAGTCGGCGTCCCTGGAGACCGAGGGCATCAGGGCCCTGCACCTGATCCGCTACCGCTGAGCGCTCCGCAGGAAGTGCCGCGCCAGGCCACCTCTCATCCGCGGTGCCGTCGTGGCTGGCCTGCTCAGCGGTTCCGTCGCATCAGGCGGCCCCGGCGAGGCGGGGCCACAGCTCGTCGACCTGGCGTTCCAGGTCGTCGAGCGTGCCGTCGTTGTCGAGCACGAAGTCGGCGATGGCCAGGCGCTCCTCGCGGGTGGCCTGGGCGGCCATCCGGGCGCGGGCCTCCTCCTCGGTCATGCCACGAAGGCGCACCAGGCGGTCGAGCCTGGTCTTCTCGGAGGCGTCCACCACGACGACCACGTCGTAGCGGTCCTGGAGCCCGCCCTCCGCGATCAGCGGCACGTCGTGCACGACGACGGCGTCCGGCCCGGCGGCGGCCTGCAGTTCGGCGGAGCGGGCGGCCACCAGCGGGTGGACGATCGCGTTCAGCGCCCGCCGGCGTGCCTCGTCGGCGAAGACGATCTCACCGAGCCGCGCCCGGTCCAACGTGCCCTCGGGCGTCAGCACCTCGGGGCCGAACTCTGCCGTCACGGCTGCCAGCCCGAGAGTGCCGCGGGCGACCACCTCACGGGCGATCAGGTCCGCGTCCACGATCACCGCCCCGCGCGCGGCCAGCAGCCGCACCGCCTCGCTCTTGCCGGCACCGATGCCGCCGGTCAGGCCCACTGTCCGCATGCCCGCAGGCTATCGTTCGCCCTCGCCGTCCTCCCGCTCGGCCAGGAAACGCTCGAAGACCTCGCCCAGTTCGTCCGCCGACGGCAGCTCGACCGGCTCGGCGACCAGGCTGCCTCGGGCGGCGACCCCGGCGATCGCGTCGTACTGCTGCTCCAGGCCGCGCACCACGGCCACCAGCTCCGAGTCGCCCTCGGCCAGCTCGCGCTCGATCTCGTCCTGCGTCTTCAGGGCGCGGCCGCGCAGCGCGTGCGCCGTCTCGGGCAGCACCAGACCGGTGGCCGCGGTGACCGCCTCCAGCACGACGAGCGCCGCGTCCGGGTAGCGGGAGCGGGCGATGTAGTGCGGGACGTGCGCGGCGACGCCGAGCACTCCGTGGTCGGCCTCCGAGAGGCGCAGTTCCACGAGGGCGGCGGCGCTGCCAGGGACCTGGGCCTCGTCGAACATGTTCCGGTGTCCCGGCATCAGCTCGGCCGCCCCGTTGCCGTGCGGAGTGAGGCCGACCGGGCGGGTGTGCGGCACGCCCATCGGGATGCCGTGGAAGGTCACGGCGAGCCGCACGCCGAGGCGCTCGACGATCTGCCGCACGGCGAGCGCGAAGCTCTCCCACTCGACGTCCGGCTCGGGGCCGGAGAGCACCAGGAACGGCTGGCCCGTGGCGTCGTGCAGCAGCCGCAGCTCGATGGCGGGCGTGCTGTAGGAGGTCCACCGGTCGCGCCGGAAGGTCATGGTCGGCCGCCGGGCGCGGTAGTCGATCAGGCGGTCGTGGTCGAACCTGGCCACCGTCGTGTAGGGGCGCCCGTCGAGCAGCTGCTCGATCAGCTGCCCACCGGTCTCGCCGGCGTCGATGAAGCCCTCGAAGTGATAGATCAGCACCGGGCCGGCGCTGTCCGAGCCGCCGGTCGCCTCGTCGACCTGTGCCAGGCCGCGCGGCTCCCATGAGTACAACTCCCGCGGATCGCGCACCGTGACCGCTCCCCTTCCGCTGTTTCGCGTACTCACGCGACAACACCCCACTCCCGCACGGCATTCCCATGGCGGAAACGGGGCGAGGCCCGCACCCCCGAGGGGGTGCGGGCCTCGCCGTCACAACGGTGCGGACCTCGCGGTCTGCGATCAGCTCTGGCCGCCGGCCAGCTTCTCGCGCAGCGCCGCCAGGGCCTCGTCGGACGCCAGCGCGCCCGAGTCCTCGGTCTGCGGCGACGAGTACGAGCCGCCGCCGGAGCCGCTCTGCTGGCCACCGCCGCCCGAGCCGGCGGCCTCGGCCTCGGCCTGGGCGTCCGCCTCGCGGGACTTGATGACCTGCGCCTGGTGCTGCTCGAAGCGGGACTGCGCCTCCGCGTACTGGCGCTCCCACTCCTCCCGCTGCTTCTCGTAGCCGGGCAGCCAGTCGTTGGCCTCCGGGTCGAAGCCCTCGGGGTAGATGTAGTTGCCCTGGTCGTCGTAGGAGGCGGCCATGCCGTACAGGGTGGGGTCGAACTCCACGGCCATCGGGTCGGGCCCGAAGTTCTCGTTGGCCTGCTTCAGCGAGAGGCTGATCCGGCGACGCTCCAGGTCGATGTCGATGACCTTGACGAAGATCTCGTCGTTGACCTGGACGACCTGCTCCGGGATCTCCACGTGGCGCTCGGCCAGCTCGGAGATGTGCACCAGACCCTCGATGCCCTCGTCCACCCGGACGAACGCGCCGAACGGCACCAGCTTGGTGACCTTGCCGGGCACGACCTGCCCGATCTGGTGGGTGCGGGCGAACTGCTGCCACGGGTCTTCCTGGGTCGCCTTGAGCGACAGCGAGACGCGCTCGCGGTCCATGTCGACGTCCAGGACCTCGACCGTGACCTCCTGGCCGACCTCGACGACCTCGGAGGGGTGGTCG
This sequence comes from Streptomyces sp. NPDC127098, assembly GCF_042722465.1. NCBI lineage: Bacteria > Bacillati > Actinomycetota > Actinomycetes > Kitasatosporales > Streptomycetaceae > Streptomyces > Streptomyces sp. NPDC127098. The sequence continues at coordinate 28,062 of NZ_JBHXFJ010000040.1, read as the reverse complement.
ATGTGCTTCCAGGAGAGCTCGGAGACGTGCACCAGGCCGTCCACACCGCCGAGGTCGACGAAGGCGCCGAAGTTGACGATCGAGGAGACGACGCCGGAGCGCACCTGACCCTTCTGCAGGGTGGTGAGGAAGGTCTGGCGGACCTCGCTCTGGGTCTGCTCCAGCCAGGCGCGGCGGGAGAGCACCACGTTGTTGCGGTTCTTGTCCAGCTCGATGATCTTGGCCTCGAGCTCCTTGCCGACGTACGGCTGGAGGTCGCGGACCCGGCGCATCTCCACGAGGGAGGCGGGCAGGAAGCCGCGCAGACCAATGTCGAGGATGAGGCCGCCCTTGACGACCTCGATGACGGTACCGGTGACGATGCCGTCCTCGTCCTTGATCTTCTCGATGGTGCCCCAGGCGCGCTCGTACTGGGCGCGCTTCTTGGACAGGATCAGGCGGCCTTCCTTGTCCTCCTTCTGGAGGACAAGCGCCTCGATCTCGTCACCGACGGCGACGACCTCGTTGGGATCGACATCGTGCTTGATCGACAGCTCGCGCGAGGGAATGACGCCCTCGGTCTTGTAACCGATGTCGAGCAGGACCTCGTCCCGGTCGACCTTCACGATGACGCCGTCGACGATGTCGCCGTCGTTGAAGTACTTGATCGTCTCGTCGATCGCGGCGAGGAAGGCTTCCTCGGAACCGATGTCGTTGACCGCAACCTGCGGGGTGGTCACGGTTGTCTCGGTGCTGCTCGTCATGTGGTAAAGGGCTCCGGTACGGACATTCGTAGGCACTGCTACGCCGGAGGCCCAGTATCGCACTGCCGAAGCCGGACAGCCTGAGAAGCGCTCTCCTGGTGGCCCGCGAGCCCGAACGGGCCCTTGAACCGGAGACGCCTCGACAACCGAGGGGACATACAACAGATGCGAGCGCGACCTACTCCGTCCGAGGCGCGCAGGCCCGCGACGCGCCTTATAGCATACGGGCGCATCGGAGCGGGGTCAATGCGCGCTTCGCCCCACGAGGGGCGCTAACGGGCCAAACCAGGCGCTCCTGCCGGAGCGAACGGCTCGAAGGGGCCTCCGTGCCACGTCCGGCGCGCCGTACACCGGGGCCGTCGGCCCGGTCCGGGCGTGGCACGCCCTCCGGCCGGGGATGGCTCGCCGGCGGCGTTCAGGGCGTCCGCCCCCGGTGGAGCGAGCGGCCCGGAGGGCGGGGCCTCCGGGCCTGGTGACGCGGGTCCGAGGGGGAGCGGGGCGCGCTCCCCCTCGGACCGGTGCCCGGGTGGGCCTCAGACCGCCCGGCGGGTCGTGGTGGCCGCCGGCTCCTCGGTGGCCTCTTCCGAGCCGTCCGCGTCGTCAGCCGGATCCTCCGGGTCCGTGGGGTCCTCGGGGTCCTCCGGGTCCCCGCACTCAGCGGGGTCGTCCGGGTTCTCCGGGTCATCGGGGTTCTCGGGGTCCGTCGGGTCGGCAGGCTCCTCGGGGCTCTCCGGCTCCTCAGGGGCGGGAGTGCCGGTCTCCGGGGCCTCGGGGTCGTCGGGGTCCGCCGGGTCCTCGGGGTCGGTCGGGCACTCCGGGTCCGTCGGGTCCGTCGGGTCCTCGGTGCCCGGCTCCTCGGGCTCGGTCGGCTCCTCGGTGCCCGGCTCCTCCGGTTCCTGCGGCTCCTCGGTGCCCGGCTCCCCCGGCTCCTCCGGCTCCTCCGTCCCGGGGTCCTCCTCGTCCTCCTCCGGCGGGAGGTTGATCGAGCCGTCGCTCTCGACGGGCGGCAGAGGGGTGTCCGGCCGGTCGTCGGCGGCCGGGGGCTCCTGCTCGTCGGTGGTGTCCCGGCCGGCCGGGGTGCGGCCGCCGTCCCGGTCCGGGACGGCGGGGTTCCGCGGGTTGCCGGGCCCGGGGCTGGTCGGCAGGTCGCCGTCGCCGTCCGGGACCTCGTGGACGCCGTCGCGGTAGTAGTCGATCCAGGACCTGACCGTCCGGACGTAGTCCCACGAGTGGTTGTAGCTCAGCAGCGCCTGGTCGAGGTTGTCCGAGTCGGCCAGGCTGCGGCCGGAGGCGCACAGGTAGTTGGCCGCGGCCAGGGCCGCGTCGTAGACGTTGTTGGGGTTGGAGACGCCGTCCCCGTTGCCGTCGGCGCCCCAGCGGGCCCAGGTGGAGGGGATGAACTGCATGGGCCCCACCGCCCGGTCGTAGCGGGAGTCGCTGTCCCACTGGCCGCGGTCGGTGTCGAGGATCTGGGCGAAGCCGTTGCCGTCGAGCACCGGGCCGAGGATCGGGGTCGTGGTGGTGCCGTCCGCGTCCACGTCGCCGCCCCTGGCGTGGCCGGACTCGACCTTGCCGATGCCGGCCAGCACCTCCCACTCCAGGTCACAGCCCGGGGTGGTCCCGGCGACCGTCTCCGCGGCCCGCCGGTAGGCGTCGAGGACGGTGGCGGGGATGCCGGCCTCGCTGCGGCCGCCGCCCTCGGCGCCGGCGCCGCCCCCGCCGCCCTCGGCGGTGTCGAGCGGCGGCAGGTCGGTGTGGTACGGCGGGTCGCCCACCTCGTCGGGCTCCTCGACCTCGGCCGGCTCCTCGATGCCGGGGCGCTCGACGGGCTCGGGTGGACCGGCCGTGTCGCTGCCCAGCACGTCGGACGCCTGGGAGGCGGTGAGCGCCGCCATGGCCGCGGCGGCCACGGCGGACCCCGAGATTCCCCTGCGGATCCTGCTGATTCGCAACCCCACGCCTCTTCCCCTCCATCGGCCCTTCGGCGACTCGGTGCGGTGACCTGGACGACAGTACGACAGGTGTCGGTTCCCGGGCCAGGGACCCTACTGGTCTGGAGGGAGGGGCAGTTGGGGTCAGTGGGCCGCGGACTCCCAGTTCTCGCCCCAGCCGACCGAGACGTCGAGGGGTGCGCGCAGCTGGACCGCGCCGGCCATCTCGCGCCGCACCAGCGCCTCCAACGGCTCGCGCTCGCCGGGCGCGACCTCGAGCACGATCTCGTCGTGGACCTGGAGCAGCATGCGGGACGCCAACCCCTCGCGGCGCAGCGCCTCGTCCACCCGCAGCATGGCGATCTTGACGATGTCGGCGGCGGTGCCCTGGATCGGGGCGTTGAGCGCCATCCGCTCGGCCATCTCGCGGCGCTGGCGGTTGGAGCTGGTGAGGTCGGGCAGGTAGCGGCGGCGGCCGAGCAGCGTCTGGGTGTAGCCGATGGCCCTGGCCTCGTCTACCACGTGCTGCAGGTAGTCCCGCACGCCACCGAACCGCTCGAAGTAGGTGTCCATCAGGGCGCGCGCCTCGTCCCGCGCGATGTTCAGCTGCTGCGACAGGCCGAAGTCGGAGAGGCCGTAGGCCAGGCCGTAGCTCATGGCCTTGATCTTGCGCCGCATCTCGGCGTCGACCCGGTCCCGCTCGACGCCGAAGACCTGCGAGGCGACGGTGTCGTGCAGGTCCTCGCCCGAGGTGAACGCCTCGATCAGGCCGGCGTCCTGGGAGAGGTGCGCCATCACGCGCAGCTCGATCTGGCTGTAGTCGGCGGTCAGCAGGGCCTCGAAGCCGTCGCCGACCACGAAGCCGCGCCGGATGGCCCGGCCCTCGTCGGTGCGGACCGGGATGTTCTGCAGGTTGGGGTCCGTGGAGGACAACCGGCCCGTGGCGGCCACGGTCTGCTGGAAGGTGGTGTGGATGCGGCCGTCGGAGGCGATCGTCTTGATCAGGCCCTCGACGGTGGAGCGCAGCCTGGCCTGCTCCCGGTGGCGCAGCATGATCACCGGCAGTTCGTGCTCGGTCTGGGTGGCGAGCCAGGCGAGGGCGTCCGCGTCGGTGGTGTAACCCGTCTTGGTCTTCTTGGTCTTGGGCAGCCCGAGCTCGCCGAAGAGGACCTCCTGGAGCTGCTTGGGCGAGCCCAGGTTGAACTCGTGGCCCACGGAGGCGTGCGCCTCGGTGACCGCCTGCTGGACGGCCGCCGCGAACTGCTGCTCGAGCCGCTCAAGCCAGGCGCGGTCGGCGGCGATACCGGCGCGCTCCATCCGGGCCAGCAGCTCCGAGGTGGGCAGTTCGAGGTCGGTCAGCAGCTCGCTGGCGCCCACGTCCGCCAGGCGGCCGGCGAACGCCTCGCCCAGGTCGAGCACGGTGCGCGCCTGCCGCATCAGCGACTCCGCCTCGGCCTCGTCGTCGGCGCCGAAGGCCAACTGGCCGCCCTGGTCGGCCGGCTGGGCCAGCTCGCGGGCCAGGAACTCCACGCTCAGCCCGTCCAACGCGAAGGAGCGGCGCCCCGGCTGGACGAGGTAGGCGGCGAGCGCCGTGTCCATGGTGATGCCGGCGAGCGCCCAGCCGTGCTCGGCGAAGACCCGGCGGACGCCCTTGGCGTTGTGCACCACCTTGGGGCGCTCGGGGTCGGCGAGCCAGCCGGCGAAGGCCCGCTCGTCGGCCTCGTCGATCACGGCCGGGTCGAACCAGGCGGCCGGGCCGTCCGCGGCGGCCAGTGCGACGGCGTGCACGCTGCCGGCGCCGAGCTTCCAGTCGTCCAGGGTCGCGACGCCGAGCGGGGTCGCGCCGCGCTCCGCCAGCCAGGGCTCGAGGCCGCCCGCGGTCAGCAGGACGCCGTCGACGGTGAACTCGCCGAGCGCGCCCGCCTCGGGCTCCTCGGACCGGCCGGGGTCGACGGCGAACAGCCGCTCCCGGAGGCTGGGGTTGCGGAACTCCAGGGCGTCGAGCAGCACGGTGAGCGCGGACTCGTCGTAGGGCTGGCGGGCCAGGTCGGCGGGGAGGCAGCCGAGCTCGACGTCCCGCGCGAGCTCGGTGAGCACCCGGTTGAGCTTGACCGATTCCAGGTGGTCGCGGAGATTCTGGCCGGCCTTGCCCTTGACCTCCTCGGCGCGCTCCACCAGGCCGTCGAGCGAGCCGAACTGGTTGATCCACTTGGCGGCCGTCTTCTCGCCGACGCCCGGGATACCCGGCAGGTTGTCCGAGGGGTCGCCGCGCAGGGCGGCGAAGTCCGGGTAGAGGGCGGGCGGCAGGCCGTACTTCTCCTGGACCTTCTCGGGCGTGAAGCGGGTGAGCTCGGAGACGCCCTTGGTCGGGTAGAGCACGGTGATCCGGTCGCTGACCAGCTGGAACGCGTCCCGGTCGCCGGTGACGATGGACACCTGGAAGCCCTCGTCCGCAGCCTGGGTGGCCAGCGTGGCGATCACGTCGTCCGCCTCGTATCCGGAGACCGCGAACCGGCGCACCCGCATGGTGTCGAGCAGCTCGCCGATCAGCTCGACCTGGCCCTTGAACTCGTCGGGCGTGGCCGACCTGGTGGCCTTGTACTCCGCGTAACGGTCGGAGCGCCAGGTGGTGCGCGAGACGTCGAAGGCGACGGCCAGGTGCGTGGGCGCCTCGTCGCGCAGCGTGTTCACCAGCATGGAGGTGAACCCGTAGATCGCGTTGGTCGGCTGGCCGACCGCGGTGGTGAAGTTCTCCGCGGGCAGCGCGAAGAAGGCCCGGTACGCCAGGGAGTGCCCGTCAAGCAGCATCAGGCGCGGGGCACTGGGCGGGGCCGCCTCGGCCTTCTCCTTCTCGGACATCTCAGCCTTCCCGGAGCTCTTGTTCTCAGCCACGTGGCCGATCCTCCCATGGACCACTGACAGTCCAGGTTCCGCCGTGGCACGATCGGTGACGAAGATCCGGGGAAGTGATCCGGGAAAGAGGAGTCGCCCCATGGCCGCCAAGCCGCCCGCCGCCGATCCGGTGCAGGACGCACCGAGGGTCGGCGAGCCGAAACACTCCGCGGTCGGGCTGCCGGCCATCGGGCAGGCACTGAGGACGGCCCAGGCGCAGATGGGGGTGCGGCGCACCGCCCTCACCCTGCTGCGGGTCAACCAGCACGGCGGCTTCGACTGTCCCGGCTGCGCCTGGCCCGAGCCGGACAAGCCGCACACCGCCGAGTTCTGCGAGAACGGCGCCAAGGCGGTGGCCGAGGAGGCCACCCTGCGTCGGGTCACGCCCGAGTTCTTCGCGGCCCGTCCGGTGGCCGAGCTGGCGTCCCGCTCCGGCTACTGGCTGGGGCAGCAGGGTCGGCTCACCCACCCCATGTACCTGGCCGAGGGCGCCGAGCACTACGAACCGGTCAGCTGGGAGCGGGCGTTCGCGCTGGTCGCCGAGGAGCTGCGGGCCCTCGACTCGCCCGACGAGGCCGTCTTCTACACCTCGGGCCGCACGAGCAACGAGGCGGCGTTCCTCTACCAGTTGTTCGCCCGGGAGTTCGGCACCAACAACCTGCCGGACTGCTCCAACATGTGCCACGAGTCGTCCGGGTTCGCGCTCACCGAGACCCTGGGCATCGGCAAGGGCAGCGTGCTGCTCGACGACCTGTACCGGTCCGACCTGATCATCGTCGCCGGCCAGAACCCCGGCACCAACCACCCCAGGATGCTCTCCGCGCTGGAGAAGGCCAAGGAGGCCGGGGCGCGGATCATCACCGTGAACCCGCTGCCCGAGGCGGGTCTGGAGCGGTTCCGCAACCCGCAGACGCCGCGCGGCCTGGCCGGCGGCGGCACCGCGCTGACCGACCTCTTCCTGCAGATCAGGCTCGGCGGCGACCAGGCGCTGTTCCGGATGCTCAACGCGCTGCTGCTGCGCCGCCACGCGGACGGCGACGCGGCGGCTCTGGACACCGCGTTCATCCGCGAACACACCCACGGCTTCGACGACTTCGCCAAGGTCGCCGACGAGGCCGACTGGGACGAGACGCTGCGCGCCACCGGTCTGGAGCGGGACGAGATCGAGCGCGCCCTGGAGATGGTGCTCGCCGCCCGGAGCGTCGTGGTCTGCTGGGCGATGGGGCTGACCCAGCACAAGCACTCGGTGCCCACCATCAGGGAGGTCGTCAACTTCCTGCTGCTGCGCGGCAACGTGGGCAGGCCGGGCGCGGGCGTCTGCCCGGTGCGCGGCCACTCCAACGTGCAGGGGGACCGCACGATGGGCATCGTGGAGCGGCCGGCGCCGGAGCTCCTGGCGGCCATCGAGCGGGAGTTCGGCTTCACGCCCCCGACAGCCCACGGTCTCGACGTGGTGGACTCGATCCGCGCGCTGCGCGACGGGCGGGTCAAGGTGTTCTTCGCCATGGGCGGCAACTTCGTGGCCGCCTCCCCGGACACCGAGGTCACCGAGGACGCCATGCGGCGGGCCAGGCTCACCGTGCACGTGTCGACCAAGCTGAACCGCTCGCACTGCGTCACCGGCGCCCGGGCCCTGATCCTGCCGACGCTGGGCCGCACCGAGCGCGACACGCAGGCGAGCGGCGACCAGTTCGTCACCGTCGAGGACTCCATGGGCATCGTGCACGCCTCCCGTGGGCGGCTCAGGCCGGCCGGCGAGCGGCTGCTGTCTGAGCCGGCCATCGTCTGCCGGCTGGCCCGCGCCGTGCTCGGCGAGCGGAGCGCCACACCCTGGGAGGAGTTCGAGGCCGACTACCGGCTGATCAGGGAGCGGATCTCCCGGGTCGTCCCCGGCTTCGAGGACTTCGAGGCCCGGGTCGCCCGCCCCGGCGGCTTCGCCCTGCCGCACGCCCCGCGCGACGAGCGGCGGTTCCCCACCGCCACCGGCAAGGCCAACTTCACCGCCGCGCCTGCTGAGTTCCCCGCCGCGCCCGAGGGGCGGCTGCTGCTGCAGACGCTGCGCTCGCACGACCAGTACAACACCACGATCTACGGCCTCGACGACCGCTACCGCGGCATCGCCCAGGGCCGCCGCGTCGTGCTGGTGCACCCCGAAGACGCGGCTGCGCTCGGCCTGGCCGACGGCGACCACGCCGACCTCACCAGCGAGTGGACCGACGGCAGCGAGCGCACCGCGCCCGGCTTCCGCGTGGTCCACTACCCGACGGCACGCGGCTGCGCGGCCGCCTACTACCCGGAGACCAACGTGCTGGTGCCGCTGGACTCCACGGCCGACGTCAGCAACACGCCCACCAGCAAGTCGCTGGTCGTCAGGCTCACCCCGGCCGTCCCGCGCCCGGACGCGACCTGATAGAACGCACCCCATGGGCGACCACAACGAGCACGGAACCGAGTTCCCACCCCAGATCGTCGAGCAGTGGGCCGGCCTCGGCCTCGACCTTCCCGCGCTGTTCTCCGCCGGCGCCCTCGGCCAGCGGATGGGCGTCCGTGTGCTGACCGCGGCGCCCGAGCGCGTGGTCGGCACCCTGCCCGTCGAGGGCAACACCCAGCCGTACGGGCTGCTGCACGGCGGCGCCTCGGCCGTGCTCGCGGAGACCCTGGGCTCCGTGGGCGCCATGCTGCACGCCGGGCCGAACAAGATCGCGGTGGGCGTGGACCTCAACTGCACCCACCACCGGGCGGTGCGCACCGGCCTGGTCACCGGCGTCGCCACCCCCGCGCACACCGGCCGCACCTCGGCCACCTACGACATCGTCCTCACCGACGACCAGGGCAAGCGGGTGTGCACGGCACGCCTCACCTGCGCGCTGCGGCCCGCCGCCCAGCAGAGCCAGGCGGCGGACCCGACGACGTCCGGCTGAGCCCCGGTTACTCGATGGCCTCGCCCAGGTAGGCGGCGCGCACCCGGGCGTCGGACAGCAACGCCCCGGCCTCGTCGGACATGACGACGGCGCCCGTCTCGAGGACGTAGCCGCGGTCGGCCAGTTGGAGCGCCTGCGAGGCGTTCTGCTCCACCAGCAGTAGCGTCGTGCCCTGCGCGTTGATCTCCCGCAGGATGTCGAAGATCTGCTGCACGATCAGCGGCGCGAGACCCATCGACGGCTCGTCGAGCAGCAGCAGCTCCGGCTTGCCCATCAGCGCCCGGCCGATGGCCAGCATCTGCTGCTCGCCGCCGGACAGGGTGCCGCTGACCTGCTTGCGCCGGTCGGCGAGCCGCGGGAAGAGGGTGAACACCCGGTCCAGGTCCGCCGGATCGGGGCGCTTGAGCCGGTAGGCGCCCATCCTCAGGTTCTCCAGCACCGTCATCCGCGCGAAGACCCGCCGGCCCTCGGGCACATGGCCGATGCCGAACTGCACGAGCTCGTGCGACTTGATGCCGTCCACCCGCTCGCCGCGCAGCAGCACCTGGCCCTGGCGGGGCTGGATCATGCCGGAGGCCGTCTTGAGCGTGGTGGACTTGCCGGCGCCGTTGGCGCCGAGCAGCGCGACCACCTCGCCCTCGCCGACCGTCAGGCTCACGCCCTTGAGCGCCTCGATGGCGCCGTAGTAGACGTGCAGGTCCCGCAGTTCGAGCAGCGGGGTGCCGCCGTCCGTGGCCTCGGCGGACCGCCGTGGCTCCTGCTCCACCTCGGTGCTCACGACTCCTCCTCGCCGTCCGCCGCCGCACGCTTCTCGGCGTCGCCGGTCCTCGCCTCCGGGATGGCGGCCGCCTGGGCCGCGTGCTCGGCCTGTTCGGCCACCAGCTCGGCGACGGCGGCCTGCTCGTCGTCGTCGGCCGGCGCGCCGAGGTAGGCCTCGATCACCGCCGGATCCTGCTGCACCTCGGCGGGGGTGCCCTCGGCGATCTTCTTGCCGAAGTTGAGCACCACCACCCGGTCCGCGACCGACATCACCAGGCGCATGTCGTGCTCGATCAGCAGGACGCTGACGGCCAGTTCGCCGTTGATCCGGCGGATCAGCACCTCCAGGTCCCGCTTCTCGGTCGGGTTGGTGCCCGCCGCCGGCTCGTCGAGGAGCAGTACCTCGGGGTCCGTGGCCAGCGCCCGGGCGATCTCGAGCCGCCGTTGCTCACCGTAACTGAGCGCCGACGCCAGCTCGTTGATCCGACCTTCGAGGCCCACGAAGGACAGCACCTCGTGCGCCTTCCGGTCACTGGCCCGCTCGTCGCGCCGCGCGTTGGGCAGCCCCAGCATGATGGAGACGGCGTCCGTGCGCTGTCGTGTCTCGACGGCGATCTTGACGTTCTCCAGCACGGTCAGCGCGCCGAACAGCCGGATGTTCTGGAAGGTGCGGGCCACCCCCAACCTGCTGATCTTGTGCGGCTTCTGGCCGCGCAGCTCGTGCGCGCCGCCGGCCCGCGGCCGGAAGGTGATCGTCCCCTCCTGCGGGACGTAGGCGCCCGTCAGCGAGTTGAACAGCGATGTCTTGCCGGCGCCGTTGGGGCCGATCACGGCCAGGATCTCGCCGCGCCCCATGCGCAGCGCGACCGCGTCCAGGCTCGTGAGGCCGCCGAACCGCAGCGTCACCCCGGAGGCGTCGAGCACGTCGTCGCCGGCCTGCCGGGTCGCCGCGGCCCGCGCCGCCTCCTGCATCTCCGTGGTCATGACTGCGCACCTCCGGGCTGGGCGCCCAGCGCGTCAGCGCCCGCGGTGCCCTCCTCGGCCATCTTCAACTCGTGCTGCCGGCGCCGCGAGGGCCACAGGCCCTGCGGACGGTAGATCATCATCAGGACCAGCAGCCCACCCAGGTAGAGGAAACGGTCCTGGGGGTCGACGGTGTCCCGCAGGTACTCGGGCAGCCACACCAGGATCGCCGTGCCGAGCAGCACGCCCGGGATCGAGCCCATGCCGCCGAACACCACGTAGGCGAGTGCCAGCACCGACATCATCACCACGAACTGCTCGGGGTTGATGAACCCCTGCTTGCTGGCGTAGATCACGCCTGCCACGCCGGAGGTCGACGCGCCGATGGCGAACGCCAGCAGCTTGAAGCGGACCGTGTCGACGCCCGTGGCGGCCGCCGCCACCTCGTCCTCGCGGATCGCCGTCCAGGCGCGGCCCACCCGGGAGTGTTCGAGCCGGATGAACAGCACCAGCACGATCACGATCGCGGCCAGCTGGACCCAGTAGTAGGGCTGCGGGTCCAACTCCCAGTCGTAGGACCAGAACCCCAGGTCGACCGAGAACTTGTCCAGGCCCTGCGCGCCCCGGGTGCCGCCGGTGAACTCGTTCAGGTTCCTGGCCAGCAGGTAGACGATCTCGTGGAAGCCGAGCGTCACGATGGCCAGGTAGTCGCCGCGCAGCCGCAGCGTCGGGGCGCCGAGCAGCACCCCCGCGATGAGGCAGGTGAGCACGGCGATCGGGATCACCAGGAAGTTGTTCAGCTCGAACGGGGGCTCCACCGGGAGGCCGCCCGTCCAGAAGGCGGCGCTGTAGGCGCCGATCGCGAAGAACGCGATGAAGCCCAGGTCCAGCATGCCGGCCCAGCCGATGACGACGTTCAGGCCGATGGCGACCATCACGTACACGCCGATCTGGTCGACCAGCACCTGCTGCCAGAAGGTGGAGACGAGCAGCGGCAGGATGATCAGGAACACCAGCAGCGCCCCGAGGCCGCCCCAGCGGTAGGCGCGTTGGCCGCGCACCTGTCCCGCCAGGCGCTGGATCGGGCGGGTGATCTCCCCGCCCCACCGCCGGCCCTGGGTGCCCACCTGCTCGCCGTAGAACTCCCGCACCGCCCAGATGCCGACCAGGACGGCCAGCCACACCAGGATGCCGGTGCTCTGGAAGTTCGCCTGGATGGCGTGGAACAGGTCGTTGCGCTCGCCCTGCTCACCGGTCACCTGGGCCATCACCACGGCGAGCACGACCATGCCGAACAGCCGCTGCCAGCGTGGCTGTTGGTACCAGCGGCGCTGTCGGAGCCGGGCCGCCGCCGAGAGCGGCTTGCGGACGCTCACATCGGCACTCATGCCGTCCTCCCCACGCGCTCGCCGAGAATGCCGGTCGGGCGGAACATCAGCACCAGCACCAGGACGGCGAAGGCGCCGACGTAGCGCCAGGCGTCACCCCACAACTCGACGGTGAACGACTCGACCACGCCGAGCGTCAGTCCGCCGAGCATGGCGCCGCGGACGTTGCCGATGCCGCCGAGCACGGCCGCCGCGAACGCCGTGATGCCCGGCAGGAAGCCCATCTGGTAGTCCACCTGGAGGTTGGTGCCGAACAGGAAGCCGGCCACGCCGCCCATCAGTCCACCCAGCACGAAGGTCCGGGAGACCACCTTGTCGATGTCCACGCCCATCAGCGAGGCGACCTCGGGGTCCTGCGCCACCGCCCTGATGCCGGAGCCCAGCTTGGTGCGGTTGACCACGAAGTCCACCGTGACCAGCATCGCCACGCCGGTGACCACGATGATCAGCTGCGTCACGCTCACCGGGGCGCCGAAGAAGTCGAAGAGCCGCCGGTTCTCGTACATGGACGGCATCGGGATCGGGTAACGCCCGAACAGCTTGCCCGCCAGGTTGTACAGAAAGAACGACGCGCCGATGGCCGTGATCAGGAAGACCAGACGTGGCGCGTTCCGTCTGCGAAGCGGCCGATATGCCGCCTTTTCGAGTCCGAACGCGACCAGGCCGCCCAATGCCGCGCCGGCGCAGATGCCGAGCAGCACATACAGGACGGACTGTGGGCCCGACGGATCGGCGACCGGTTCGAGCAGGGTGAGCGCGATGACTCCCCCGAATCCGCCGGACATGAAGACCTCGCTGTGCGCGAAGTTCAGCAGTTGGAGAACACCGTAGACGAGCGTGTAGCCAATGGCGATGACGGCGTACAGCGAGCCGAGCACCACACCCAGGACAAGAACGTCCCAGATATCGGAAAGGGACATGGACTGACTTCCTTGTGGGAACGAACGGCAGCGGGCCTTTCGAGCCAGCGGGGCGGACGGGCCGGCGGGACGGAACGGTTCGCGTCCCCGCCCCACCGGCCCGGGCGGCCGCTAGCCGCCCACCAGCTCCTCGACGGCGCCGACGTAGCCGATCGCGTCGCCCTCGACCTGGTACAGGTAGATCGCCTGCTGGGTGAACTCACCGTTCTCGTCGAACGAGAAGGTCTTGGTCAGTCCCTCGTACTCCGCGCCGGCCAGCGCCTCGTACAGCGCCTGCCGGTCCACCGAGCCCTGGGCGCTCAGCGCCGCGATCTGCTCGATGATCATGTTCGCCGCGTCGTACGACTCGGCGGAGTACGTGCCGGGGGCCACGCCGAACTCGGCCTCGTAGCGCTCGGCGAACGACTGGGTGGCCTCCTCCTGGGTGGCGTCCGTGCAGGGGCAGGTCAGGTAGAAGCCGTCCACCGCGCCCCCGGCCAGGTTGATCAGCTCGTCGTCGTTCGAGCCGTCGCCCGACATCACGATGCCCTCGTAGCCCGCCTCGTTCAGTCGGGTCGCGAACGGCGCCAGCGCCTCGTAGTACCCCGCGTAGATCAGCGCGTCGGCACCGGACTCCACCACCGAACGGGCGGCGTTGCCGTAGTCGACCGTGTCCGCCGGCACGCTCTCCCGGGTCACCGAGAGGCCGGCGGCGCCCAGGTCGGCCTCCGCGACGTCGGCGAGGCCCTCACCGTACGGGGTCACGTCATCGATCACGACCACGTTGTCCACGCCGTCCGTGCCGGCCAGGAACTCGGCCATCGCCGCGCCCTGGGCGTTGTCGTTCGGCACCGCGCGCAGGAACGTCGGGAAGCCCTGCTCGGTCAGCGTCGGGTTGGTCGCCGACGTGGACACGGCGGCCAGGCCGGCCTGCCCGTAGAGCGGCGCCGAGACGTTGGTCGGGCCGGAGAACGCGGGACCGACGACCGCGACCACGTCGCTGTCGTCGATCGCGCTCTGGGCGGCCGTGGTGGCCTGCGTCTCGGAGCCCTGGTCGTCGGCCGCGAAGTACTCCAGTTCGAAGTCGTAGTCGCCCGACTCATTCGCCTCGTTGATCGCGAGTTGAACGCCGTTCTGCATATTCTCGCCGAGGCCCACGTTCTGCCCGGAGAGCGGACCCTGGTAAGCGATCTTGTAGGTCGTTCCGTCGCCGTCACCACTGTCGCCGCCACAGGCGGTGAGCACGAGCGCGCCGGCCACCACGGGTATCGCGAGCCGCGCGATGGATTTGTTGAGCACTTCCAAAACCCCCTGGAGCGAGCCAGACGTGTGTCGTCACCGCACAGCTCCCATGCGCAAGGCACACCGGTGCGGCGTGCAGCGGAATCTATTGCCCCGTGTGCTGCGCGAACACACCACAGCGACAGATGTGATCGCCTCGTGACCTCTGGCACATGCCGGAAACAGAACACGCCTCACCGGTCACCGGACGATCCATCCAAGATCCACTCATCCCGGACCGAGTGTTCCCTCCCGCAAAAGAGCGCGCCCGGGGCAGGGAACCCCGGGCGCGCTCTGACCCGTAATGTGGTGAATTAACAGGCAGTTAACTCATGGCCGAAACCACTACTTCTGCTGCTGCTTCTGCCGCTTCTCCTCGGCGTCCTGAATGACCGCCTCGGCCACCTGGTGCATGGAGAGCCTGCGGTCCATCGAGGTCTTCTGGATCCACCGGAACGCGGCCGGCTCGGTGAGGCCGTACTGCGTCTGCAGCACGCTCTTCGCCCGGTCGACCAGCTTGCGGGTCTCGAGCCGCTGCGCGAGGTCGGCGACCTCCTTGGAGAGGCTCCTGAGCTCGTTGAACCGCGAGACGGCGATCTCGATCGCCGGCACCACGTCGCTCTTGCTGAACGGCTTCACCAGGTAGGCCATGGCCCCCGCGTCCCGCGCCCGCTCGACCAGGTCCCGCTGCGAGAACGCGGTCAGCATCAGCACCGGCGCGATGGACTCGGAGGCGATCTTCTCGGCGGCCGAGATGCCGTCCATGACCGGCATCTTCACGTCGAGGATCACCAGGTCGGGCGTGAGCTCGCGGGCCAGCTCCACGGCCCGCTCACCGTCCCCCGCCTCGCCGACGACGGTGTACCCCTCCTCCTCCAGCATCTCCTTGAGATCGAGCCGGATGAGGGCCTCGTCCTCGGCGATGACGACGCGGGTGGTGTTCGGCGGGACATGAGCGGTGTCCGCCTCGGTGGTGGCCTGGGCCGGAGTGGTGGGCTCGTCGGGGACGTCGGGGGTGCTCACGATGCTCCTCGTTTCCTGCCTGATGGGGCACTCACGAGAGTACCCATTCGTCACCGCGGCGGCTGAGCCGATACACTCGCCGAGCGCTCCCCCGCCGGGTTGGTGGAACGGCATACACGGAGGTCTCAAACACCTCTGCCCGAAAGGGCTTGCGGGTTCGAATCCCGCACCCGGCACCCCTCCCGCCCCGCACCCGCCCGGGAAACCCCCCGGCCCCGCCCCCTCGCGCCTCAGCGCGGTGAGTCGTCCTCACCCACGTGGTGGACCCGCACCAGGTTGGTCGTGCCCGGGGTGGCGGGCGGCGAGCCCGCCGTCATCACCACGATCTCGCCCTTCCGGCAGCGGCCGCTGTTCAGCAGCCGCTCGTCCATCTGCCCGACCATCTCGTCGGTGGTCTGCACGGTGGGCACCAGATGGGTCTCCACGCCCCAGGTCAGGGTGAGTTGGGCGTAGGTGGCGGGGTCGGGGGTGAAGGCGACCACGGGGATCGGCGAGCGGTAGCGGGCCAGCCGGCGGGCCGTGTCGCCGCTCTGGGTGAACGCGACCAGCAGCTTGGCGTCGAGGAAGTCGCCCACCTCGGCGGCGGCCCGGGCCACGGCGCCGCCCTGGGTCCTCGGCTTGGTCGACTCGGTCAGCGGCGGCAGCCCGCGGGAGAGCATCTCGTCCTCGGCGGCGGCCACGATGCGGCTCATGGTGCGGACGGTCTCGACCGGATAGCGGCCGACGCTGGTCTCGCCCGAGAGCATCACCGCGTCGGTGCCGTCCATGACGGCGTTGGCCACGTCCGACGCCTCGGCGCGGGTGGGCCGGGAGGACTCGATCATCGAGTCGAGCATCTGGGTGGCCACGATGACCGGCTTGGCGTTGCGCCGGGCCAGCGCGACGGCTCGCTTCTGGACCAACGGCACGGACTCCAGGGGCACTTCGACCCCCAGGTCGCCGCGGGCCACCATGATCCCGTCGAAGGCGTCGACGATGTCCCGCAGGTTCTCCTCGGCCTGCGGCTTCTCGATCTTGGCGATGACGGGCAGGAAGCGGCCCTCCTCGGCCATCACCCGGTGCACGTCCTTGATGTCGTCACCGGAGCGCACGAAGGAGAGGGCGATGACGTCCACGCCGGTGCGCAGCGCCCAGCGCAGGTCCTCGACGTCCTTGCCCGAGAGGGCAGGGACGGAGACCGCGACGCCCGGGAGGTTGAGGCCCTTGTGGTCCGAGACCAGGCCCCCCTCGACGACGACGGTGCGCACCTCGGGCCCCTCGACGGCGGACACCTCGAGCGCGACCCGACCGTCGTCGACGAGAATGCGCTCGCCGACCGAGACGTCTGCGGCGAGGCCCGGATAGGTGGTGCCGCAGCGGTTGTGGTCGCCGGCCACGTCCTCGGTGGTGATGGTGAATTCGTCGCCGGTCTCCAGGAGGACGGGACCTTCCCCGAAGCTGCCGAGCCGGATCTTGGGCCCCTGGAGATCCGCGAGAATTCCGACGCTACGCCCCATTTCCTCTGCGGCCCGGCGGACCCGCTGGTAGCGCAGCTCGTGCTCGCGGTGGGCGCCATGGCTGAGGTTGAGCCGCGCCACGTCCATTCCGGCTTCGACGAGCGCCACGATGCGCTCATATGAGTCGGTAGCTGGCCCAAGTGTGCAAACGATTTTTGCTCGGCGCATAGGCCAACTGTAGGAGTTACCAGCGAGTAGCGGGCTATGCGAAAGTGACCACACGACGGCCATATTTTAAAGAGGAGACCCACAACTCACAGAATGAGCATGGGTCCGCTCTTTTGAGCTCCGCTTTATGGGTAACTCATCTCGCCTAACGAAAAGGAGAGTGCCCCCTCCCCCGGGTCGCAAACTCCGGGGTGCGCCGGCGCACGGTGTCCGCGCGCAACCCGAAGGTGGTGAACGCTGCCCGTTCGGGCAACGAGTAGCAGCGCTCGCCGGTCAGCGCGTTCAGGATGACGGCGCTGCGGTGGGCCAGCAGCCCCAGATCGGGCGCGCCGACGCCGTGCGTGTGCCGCTCGGCGTTCAGCACGAAGATCGAGCCGGTGACGGCCGGGTCCAGGTCGAGCCGGTAGTCGGGGTGGATCCGGGGCCGGCCCGCCGCGTCCCGCCGGAGCGCCTGGTCGAGGGCGGGCAGCAGCGGGTCGAGCGACCGCTCGCGGTAGCCGGTGGCCAACACCAGGGCGCCGGTGGTGAGCCGGGAGCGCTCGCCCTGCTCCTCGTGCTCCAGGTGCAGTTCGATCCCGGTGGTGCCGAGGCGCCCCGCCGTCCGGACGCTGACGCCGGGGACGAGCACGGCGTCCGGCCAGGCCCCGTGCACCGAGCGGCGGTAGAGCTCGTCGTGGATGGCGGCGAGCGTCTCGTGGTCGATCGCCTTGTGCAACTGCCACTGCCGGCGCACCAGTTCGTCCCGGGTGGACTCCGGCAGCCCGTAGAAGTAGCGGGCGTAGTCGGGCGTGAAGTGTTCGAGCCCGAGCCTGCTGTACTCCATCGGCGCGAACGCCGGCGTGCGGCTGAGCCAGTGCAGCCGCTCGTGCCCCTCGGGGCGGCGGCGCAGCAGGTCGAGGAAGATCTCGGCCCCCGACTGCCCCGAGCCGACGACGGTGACGTGGTCGGCGGCGAGCAGCCGGTCGCGGTGGTCGAGGTAGTCGGCCGAGTGGATCACCGGGATGGTGGTGGTCTCGGCGAGCGGCCGCAGCGGCTTGGGGATGTGCGGGGCCGTGCCGATGCCGATGGCGATGTTGCGGGCGTGGGCCCGGCCGACGGCCTCGGCCTCGCCCTGCGGGCCGAGGCGGGTGAAGTCCAGGTCGAAGACGGCGTTCTCCGCGTTCCACCGGATGGCGTCGACCTGGTGACTGAAGTTCAGCCCGGGCAACTGGCGGGAGACCCAGCGGCAGTAGGCGTCGTACTCGGCGCGGTGGCTGTGGAAGCGCTCGGCGAAGTAGAAGGGGTAGAGGCGCTGTTGGTGCCGCAGGTAGTTGAGGAAGCTCCACGGGTTGGTGGGGTCGGCGAGGGTCACCAGGTCGGCGAGGAAGGGGACTTGGAGGGTGGTGCCCTCGATCAGCAGTCCGGGGTGCCACTGGAAGTCGGGGCGCCGCTCGTACCAGGCGCAGCGGAGCCCGGGGATCGGGTAGCTCAGTGCGGCCAGCGACAGGTTGGCGGGGCCGACGCCGATGCCCGCGAGGTCCAGCGGGGCTTCGATCTCATTGGTGGTCATCGCCGGGGTCTCTCTGGGTCGTGACATCGGTGCCGGGTGCGCCGTCCGAGCCGTCATGCTGGTCGAGGACGAGCTTGATCAGCGCGGCGAGGTCGCTGTGGTGGACGTGGGGGTTGAGCAGGGTCGCCTTGAGCCAGAGGGCCGGGGCGCCGCCGCCGGGGCGGCGGACGGTGGCGCGGCCGAGCACGGCGCGCCCGTCGACCAGCAGCCGGCGCCGGACGGCCGCGACCTGGGCGTCGGTGGCGCCGGCGGGGCGGAACAGCACGGTGCTGATGGTCGGTCGGGAGTGCAGTTCGAGCCCGGGTTCGGCGGCGACCAGGGTGGCGAGGTCGGCGGCCGCGGCGCAGACGCGGTCGACGAGGGCGGCCAGGCCCGTGCGGCCGAGGGCGCGTAACGTCACCGCGATCTTGAGGACGTCGGGTCGGCGGGTGGTGCGCGGGGAGCGGCCGAGGAGGTCGGGCAGCCCGGCCTCGGTGTCGTCCTCGGCGTTGAGGTAGTCGGCGCGCTGGCCGAGCGGGGCGAGGGCGGCCGCGTCGGGCACGGTCAACACCCCCGCGGCGACGGGCTGCCAGCCGAGCTTGTGCAGGTCGAGGCCGACGGTGTCGGCGCGGTCGAGGCCGGCCAGCCGGTGCCGGTGGGTGGGGCTGAGGAGCAGCGGGCCGCCGTAGGCCGCGTCGACGTGCAGGCCGACGGGCCGTCCGCCGTGCCGCGCGGCGGCGACGGCGTCGGCGAGCGCGGGCAGCGGGTCGATGGCGCCGCTGTCGGTGGTCCCCGCGGTGGCCACGACCAGCGCGGGCGCGGGGCCGGTGGGGACGCACGCCAGGGCGTCGAGCCCGAGCAGCGCCTCCCGCACGACGGCCGGGTCGAGGACGCCGGCGGGGGTGGGCAGCACGTGGGGGGCGGGCAGGCCGAGCAGCCAGGCGGCCCGGTGCACGCTGTGATGGGCGTTGGCCCCGCAGATCACCCGGAGCGGGCGGTCGGCGGTCCCGGCGAGGTGTTCCCTGGCCAGCAGGGTGCCGAGGAGGTTGGACTCGGTGCCGCCGGTGGTGATCAGGGCGTGCGGCTCGGGTCCTGTGGGGTGGACGAGGGCGGCGAGCTCGCGGCTGATCCGGTCCTCGAGCTCGGAGGCGGCCGGCGCCTGGTCCCAGGAGTCCAGGGACGGGTTGAGGGCGCTGGCTGCCAGGTCGGCGGCGACGGCCACGGCCAGCGGTGGGCAGTGCAGGTGCGCGGCGCAGTGCGGGTCGGCCGGATCAGCGGCGCCCTCGGCCAGGGCGCGCACCAGTTGGTGGAGCGCGGGGCCGACGCCGGCGCCGTGGGCGGGGAGCGCCGGCCCGGGGGCCGCCTCGGCGAGCCGGTCACGCACGCGCCCCGGGCCGCCGGCCGGCAGCGGACCGCAGCGTGCGGCGGCGCCCTCGGCGAGCGCGCCGAGCACGGTGTCCAGCAGGGGACGGAGGGCACGCGGGCCCGAGGTGCCGCCCGCGAGCAGGCTGGGGTCGTGCGCTGGCAGCGCGAGCATGGGCTGACCTCTTCCGATGGGGCGTGGCGGTGCCGCACGCCGGGACAACGGCCACAAGCTACGCCGCGCCCGCGCGGTAGGTGCCCGGCTTTCCCCGCGTTCCCCCGAAGGAGGGACAGGGCCGGATCCGCGCCGCCGCCCGGTTACCGGGCCGTGGCCTCGGCGTGCTCGGCGTCGTAGGCCTCGCGGGCGTCGAGGAGCTCGTCCCAGTGCCGCGCCGTCCAGTCGCAGACGGTGGCGTAGAGCTCCATCAGGCTGTGGCCGAGCGGGGTGAGCCGGTACTCGACGCGGGGCGGGGACTGTTCGACGGTGCGGGTGATCATCCCGTCGCGTTCGAGGGCGCGCAGCGACCTGGTGAGGACCCGCGGCGTGACGCGGGCGAGGGGGACGCGGAGTTCCGAGTAGCGGCGGGGTCCGGTCCTGAGGCAGGCGAGGACGAGGCCGGCCCATTTGTCGCCGAAGCGGATCGGTACCAGGCCGGACGGGCACAGCTCCTCGAACATGTCGGGTGGCAGCGGTTCCCTCATGCGGTCACGGTAACCGGGCGGCCGGTATCCCGGGAGATACCGGGGTGGGCGCTACGGTCCGGCGCCATGACTGAGTTGGTGGTTTTCGGGGCCGGCGGCAGGGCCGGCCGGCGGACGGTCGACGAGGCGCGGCGGCGTGGCCTCGGGGTGACCGCGGTGGTGCGGGATCCGGCGGCGCATCCGGGGCTCGCGGCCGATGGGGTGCGCGTGGCGGCGGGGGACGTCACGGACGCGGCGCGGGTGGCCGAACTGGTGGCCGGGCACCAGGCCGTGGTGTCGGCGGCGGCCGCCTACGGTCCAGGCAGCGATCCGGACGCGTTCTTCCCGGACTCGACGCGGGCGCTGCTCGGGGCGGTGCGGTCGGCCGGGGCGCGGCGGCTGCTGGTGGTGGGTCTCGGCGCGCTGCTGCCGGACGCCGCGGGCCGGCCGTTGCTGGAGTCGCCGGCGATCCCGGCCGAGGCACTGCCGTTCTGCCGGGCGCACGGCGCCGGTCTCGAGATCCTGCGGACCGAGGGCGGGGACGTCGACTGGCTGTATCTGAGCCCTTCCGGTCTGTTCGACGAGGAGGGCGGGCGGACCGGTCGTTACCGGGTCGCCGACCACGGCGGCGATCTGGCGGACCGGATCAGCTACCAGGACCTGGCGGTGGCGCTGCTCGACGAGATCGCCGAGCCGCGCCACCACCGGATCCATCTCGCGGTGACGGCCGGCTAGCCGGCGGCGCGCACGGCCAACGCCCGCCGAAGGTCGTCAAGTTGGTCGGCGAGGGCACGGCGCAGGGCGGGCGTGGGCCCGCCCTCGCGCAGGGCCTGCTCGCCGAGGGTGAGGGTGCGCTCGTCGACGATCCTGGGGAACGCGTTCCGGCCGGCGGCCACCGCGAGGGAGTGGCCGCGGCGCTCGGCGAGCGCGATGGCCGCCGGGAAGTAGCGCTCGACGTGGTCGCTGAGGAGCGCCCGCTGTTCCGGCTGCCAGAAGCCCTGGGCCGTGGCGACGAACAGGTAGTTGGAGAGGCGGTCCGCGGGGTCGAACATGGCCTCCCAGGCAGCGGCCTTGGCGGCCGGTTCCGGGAGGGCGGCGCGGCAGCGGGCGGCGCCCTCCTCGCCGGTGGCGCTGGGGTCGCGCCGGGCCTCCGCGGCGATCTCCGCCTCGTCGGTGGCGCCGAGCACGGCGAGCCGGTGCAGCAGCTGCCAGCGCAGCTCCGGGTCAAGCCCGGGGCCGCCGGGGACGGTGCCCGCCGCCCACCAGCGGCGGAGGGTGTCGGGCGCGGTGGCGGCGCCGATGAGGGTGCGGACCGCGATCAGCCGGCGGGCCGGGTCGCCGCCGTCGGCGGTGCGCTCCAGGATGTCCTCGGCCAGCTCGGTGAGGGTGCCCAGGGCCGCGGCCCGGCGGTCGTCGGGCAGGTACTGGTCGGCGACCCGCCCCCTGGCGAAGTCGAGCACGCCCTGGAGCAGGGCGGTCGACGTCTCGCCCGGGAGGTGGCCGCGGGCGGCCTCCAGGTAGGCGCCGGGGTCGAGTTCGCCGTCCCTGACCATGTCGCGGGCCGCGTTCCACACCACGCTGCGGCTGAGCGGTTCCGGGAGCGAGCCGAGCGCGCGCCGGGCGGTGGCCCAGGAGTCGGGGTCGAGCCTGACCTTGGCGTAGGTGAGGTCGCCGTCGTTGACGATCAGCAGGTCGGGGCGGCGTCCCGGCTGCTCGTGGACGGTGGTGCCGTCGGCGGCGGGCAGCTCGATCTCGACGGCCGGTTCCCGCGCGGTGAGGCGCCGCTCGCCGGCGGCGTCGTAGGCGCCGAGGCGGAGCCGGTGGGGGCGGCCGCCGGTGTGGTGGACGGCGACCCGCCAGGCCTCGTCGGTGACGGTGACCTCGGGCGTGAGGGTGTCGGGTCCTGTGGTGCGCAGCCAGGCGTCGGCCCACTGGTGGACGGGGCGGCCCGATGCCTCGGCCATGGCGTCGATGAAGTCGGCGAGGGTGGCGTTGCCGAAGCGGTGGCGGGCGAAGTGGAGGTTGATGCCGGCGAGGAAGGCCTCGTCGCCGAGCCAGGTGACGAGCTGGCGGAGGGCGGAGGCGCCCTTGGCGTAGGAGATGCCGTCGAAGTTGGTCCAGGCCGAGGCGGTGTCGGGCACGGCGTCCGGCTCGGGCGCGACGGGGTGGGTGGAGGGGCGTTGGTCGGCGTCGTAGCCCCAGCTCTTGCGGGTGACGGCGAACTCGGTCCAGGGCCGTAGCGCGGTGGCCTCGGTGAGGATCTGGTAGCCCATGAACTCGGCGAAGGACTCGTTGAGCCAGGTGTCGTCCCACCAGCGGAGAGTGACGAGGTCGCCGAACCACATGTGGGCCATCTCGTGGGCGATGACCACACCGCGGACCTCGCGCTGGGTGTCGGTGACGGCGGAGCGGAAGACGTACTCGTCCCGGAGGGTGACGAGACCGGGGTTCTCCATGGCGCCGGCGTTGAACTCGGGGACGAACGCCTGGTCGTAGGAGTCGAACGGGTAGGGCTCGTCGAAGACCTGGTGGTAGCGGTCGAAGCAGCGGCGGGTGATGTCGAGGATCTCCTCGGCGTCCTTGTCCAGGTGGGGGGCGAGGGAGCGCCGGACGTGGAGGCCGAAGGGCAGGCCGGCGTGCTCGGTGCGGACGGAGTGGTAGGGGCCGGCGGCGACGGCCATGAAGTAGGTGGCGATGGGCGGGGTGGTGGCGCAGCGCCACCGGCCCGGGCTCTCCTCGGTGGCGATGCCGTTGCCCAGCACGGTCCAGCCGCCGGGCGCGGTGACGGTGACGTCGAAGACGGCCTTGAGGTCGGGCTGGTCGAAGGCGGCGAAGACCAGCGGCCCCTCGGTCATGCAGCACATGCTGTACAGGTAGGTCAGGCCGTCCTCCGGGTCGGTGAAGCGGTGGACGCCCTCGCCGGTGCGGGAGTAGGGCATGTCGGCCTCGACCCGCAGCTCGTGCTCGCCGGCGGTGAGGCCGGTCAGCGGCAGCCGGCCGTCGGCCAGGGCGGCCGGGTCGAGCGGCCGGCCGTCGAGGGTGACGCGACGCAGCGTGGTGGGCCGCAGCTCGACGAAGGTGTCGCCCGCGTGGCGCGTGGTGAAGCGGATGACGGTGGTCGAGGGGAACGTGTCCGCGCCGTCGGCGGCCTGCCTGAAGTCGAGGTCGACGGTGTAGCGGTGCACGTCGAGGAGCGCGGCGCGATCTTCTGCTTCGGTACGGGTGAGTGAGGCCATGGTGGTCATGCTGCCCCACCCGCCCCGGCGGTCGCAGTGGCTTTACGGGCGGCCGTGCGCGGCCGCGAAGTCGTCGGTGCCCTCGCCGCCGGGATCGCTTCGACGGCATCGGGACGATTGCGGCCGGATGTGGGCTCCCCCACCCGGCCGTCGACCGTTACGGTGCCTTCACCTGAGCGAGGGAGATGTGCGTGAAGCGTGTGATGGCCGGCGTCCTGTTGGCGGGCGCCCTGATGTGGACCGGCTTTTCCGGGACTTCCTCCGAGCCGACCGCCGGGTCGGAGGAGGTCACCCCGTCGGACGAGGGGCAGGCGTACTGCGGTGGCAATCCGTCGCCGCCGGCGACGTGCGCGCCGACGGAGCTGACGATCGTGCCGGCAGACGCCGGCCGACAGCAGTAGCTCCGGTCGAGCGGCCGAGCCGGCCGGCCTGCCCGTAAGGCATCAGGTCGGCTCGGGGTCGCCGCTGTTCACGTGCTCGTTGGCGATCGTCTCGTGGTGCCTGATGACCTCGGCGATGATGAAGTTCAACAGCTTCTCGGCGAAGGCCGGATCGAGCTTGGCGCTCTCCGCCAGCTGGCGGAGGCGGGCGATCTGCCGGGCCTCGCGCGCCGGGTCGGCGGCCGGGAGGTTGTGCTCGGCCTTGAGACGGCCGACGCGCTGGGTGCACTTGAAGCGCTCGGCGAGCATGTGGACCACGGCGGCGTCGATGTTGTCGATGCTGTCGCGCAGCGCGGTCAGCTCCGCGCGGACGCTCTCGTCGAGCTGGGTGCTGCTGTTCATGCGTCCACCCTATGCTGCGAGCATGATCGCGACTCTGCAGTCCACGGTGATCGACTGTCCCGACCCGGCGGCGCTTGCCCGCTTCTACCGGGAGATCCTCGGTGGGGAGGTGGACGACTCGGACCAGGACTGGGTGTGGCTGACGCCGCCCACGGGCGCCAGGTTCGCCTTCCAGAAGGTGTACGGCGAGTACCGGCCGCCGCGCTGGCCGGACCCCGACCATCCGCAGCAGTTCCACCTGGACTTCGACGTCCCGAGGATCGAGGACATGGCCGAGGCGCAGGAGCGGGTCCTGGCGCTGGGCGCGACGCTGCTGCACGACAGCGGCGGGGAGCGGAGCGGCTTCCGGGTGTACGCGGACCCGGCGGGCAAGCCGTTCTGCCTGTGTTACGGGCAGAACGGCTGAGCCACGGCGGTCAGCGGATGGCGCCGGCGGCCAGTCCGCCGGCGAGCCGCCGCTGCACGAGGACGAAGAACACCAGCACGGGCAGCGTGATGAGTGTGGAACCGGCCATCACCGCGCCCCAGTCGGTGCTGTACTGGCCGAAGAAGCGGTGCAGCCCGACGGCGGCGGTGTAGTTGCCGTCGTCCTGCATGAACGTGAAGGCGAAGACGAACTCGTTCCAGGCGACGATGAAGGCGAAGATGCTGGTGGCGACCAGCCCGGGGGCCACCAGGGGCAGCAGCACGCTGCGGAACATCCGCCACCAGCCGCAGCCGTCCAGGTAGGCGGCCTCCTCGACCTCCCTGGGCACGGTGGCGACGAAGCCGCGCAGCGTCCAGATCGCGAACGGCAGGGAGAACGCCAGGTAGACGATGGTGAGGCCGAGCAGACTGTTGAGCAGGTCGAGGCTGCGCATCTGCAGGAACAGCGGGATGACCAGCGCCTCGAGC
Organism: Streptomyces sp. NPDC127098; assembly: GCF_042722465.1. Lineage (NCBI taxonomy): Bacteria > Bacillati > Actinomycetota > Actinomycetes > Kitasatosporales > Streptomycetaceae > Streptomyces > Streptomyces sp. NPDC127098. The sequence continues at coordinate 3,115 of NZ_JBHXFJ010000040.1, read as the reverse complement.
GGCACCATCTGCACGACCAGGATCATCACCAGCACCTTGGTGCGCATCCGGAACTGGAAGCGGGCGACGGCGATGGCGGCGAAGAGCGCGAGCGCCCCCGAGAGCAACACCGTGCCGATGCCGACGAGCGCCGAGTTGGCGAGGTAGCGGCCGAACTCGCCGGTGTCCAGGACGTACCGGAAGTGGTCGAGGGTGAACCCGGAGGGCAGCACGGCGGATCCGCGGTGGTCGGCGCCCGGGTCGAAGGCCGAGGAGACCATCCAGTAGACGGGGAAGAGTGTGAAGCCGAGCAGCGCGACGACGGCCACGCCGAGCCCGAGCCGCCCCGCGGTCGACGTGTGGTTCACAGTTCGTCCCTCTCATTGGACAGGGCCCTGACGTACCCCACGGTGATGGCGAGCAGCAGCAGCGTCAGCAGCACGGCGATGGCCGAGCCCATGCCGTACTGGTTGCGGCTGAAGGACTGGATGTAGGACCAGACGCCGAGGTTGAGCACCTCCTGGTTGGAGCCGGCGCCGCCCGGCATCAGATAGATCTGGGCGAAGACCTTGAAGTCCCAGATGGTCGACAGAATGGTGACCACGAGGAAGACCGGCCTGATCGTGGGGACCGTGATGCGCCAGAACCGCTGCCAGGCGTTGGCGCCGTCGACGATGGCGGCCTCGGGCAGCTCCCTGGGGATGGTGAGGAGCGCCGCGAACACGGTGATGGCCACGAAGGGGAAGCCGTGGTGGACGACGTTGAGCGCGGCGATGGCGTAGAAGGACCAGCGGTCGGTGAACCAGTTGGTCTCCCTGGGCTCGATCACGCCGAGGCCGTCGAGGCCGCCGCTGACCACGCCGTTGAGCGGGTCGAAGACCCAGATCCAGACGTAGGTGCCGGTGACCGCGGGCATGGCCCAGGCCATCATGATCACGCTGGAACAGATGACGCGCCAGACGCGGCCGAGGCGTTGCAGCAGCAGCGCGACGAGGGTGCCGACGACGACGGTCAGCACGACGCAGGTCACGGCGAAGAGCACGGTGTTGGGCAGCACCGTGCGCCACAGGAACGAGTCGCCCAGGATCTCGCGGTAGTTGTCGAAGCCGGTGTAGTTGCTCTCGCCGGTGTTGATCTGCCGCAGGCCGTAGTCCTGGAACGAGAGCAGCAGGACCCTGACCAGGGGCCAGAAGAGCAGGACGGCCAGCACGGCGAGCGCGGGCGTGAGGAGCAGCCAGGGACGGAGGGCGCGCGTCCAGGGAGCACGCCTGGCCCCGGAGGCGCGCGGGCCCGCGGGGGCGCCGGCCGGAGCCGGCGCCCGCTCGCGGTCCGATCGGGTGAGCTCAGCCGCCAAAGGTCTGGTCCATGGCCGCCGCGGCGTCGTCCGCCGCCTGCTGAACACTCTTGTCGCCGGAGAGGATGGACTGGAGCATCTGCGGGATCACCTGCTCGCCCTGGATCGCCCCGTACTGCTCGGTCACCGGCACGCTCGCGCCGGCCTCGGCCATCTGCTGGGCGAACGGCGCCACCAGCGGGTCGTCCTCCTGCTGCACGGCCTCCAGCAGGGACTGCTGTCCCGGGAAGTAGCCCGAGGACTCGGCCCACTGGTTGGCGAAATCGCCGGTGCTCATCAACTCGATGAGCTGCCAGGCGAGTTCGGGCTCGTCACTGCTGAAGTCGCCGAGCAGCGAGCCGCCGACGAAGGAGGGGCTGAAGCCGCTGGTCTGCCCGGGGATGGGCACCACGCCGATGCGGTCGGCCCACGAGGCGTCCGCCTCCAGCAGGGTGTTGACGGTCCAGTTGCCGTTGATGATCATGGCGGCCTCGCCGTTCTGGAAGCTCTCCAGCTGGTCCGTCTCCAGCCAGGTGCTGGCCGCGGCCACCGACAGTTCGTCCTCGGTGGCGAGCGACGTGTAGAACTCGATGCCCTCCACGGCCTCCGGGGAGTTGATGGTGGACGCCCACTGCCCGTCCGAGCCCTGCTCGGCGATCTGGCCCCCGGCCCCCCAGATGAAGGCGTCCACGCTGTACTCGCCGCCGCCGATCACGGGGAACGGGATCATGTCCGGCTCCAGCTCCTTGAGCTGGAGCGCCACCTCCCGCAACTCCTCCCAGGTGGTGGGGGGTTGCAGATCGTGCTCGGCGAACACGTCGGCCCGGTACATCAGCGACCTCGTGCCGGCGTACCACGGCATGCCGTAGACGGCGCCGTCCACCGTGGCAGCCTCGGAGAGCGCGGGCACCAGGTCGTCGGCGAGGCCGCTCTCCTCGATGTTGCCGGCGAGGTCGGTGAGCGCCCCCGCGGCGCCGAACTCCGGCGCCCAGGTACTGCCCATTTCCGCCACGTCGGGCAGCTCGCCGCCGGCCATGGCGGTCGTGATGCGGTCGTGGGCATCGGCCCACTGGATGAACTGCACGTCGAGCGTCGCACCGGTCTGCTCGGCGAACGCGGCCTGCAGGTCCGCGACATAGGGCTCGGCGTCGGGGTTGGTCCCCTCCATGATCCACAGCTCGATCGTGGTGCCCTCGCCCGAGCCGTCACCCTCTTCGTCACCACCGCCGCCACAGGCGGTCAGCGCGCCGAGCGACAACGCGGCGACCCCGGCGACCAGACGCCGGCGGCGGGCAAGGGGGGAGGCACCCCCGGGAGTTCGCAACATGACCTGTCCCCTCCTGACGGCGCACACGCTTCGACGACCAGCGAGATCACCGGCCGGCTGAGGGTTGATTGTGACAGCGCGCACTTCACCCGATCCAGGCCCGCGGATCACGGAACGGCACCGTTTGTGGACTGGACCACTGACACGACGGCCGTCACGGGCGGGTCTCTCCCCCCCCCACCCACCCGCCCTTATCCGCGCTCCGCGCGAGGACAGCCCTGCGGGCCGGGGCCGTGCCGGCTTCGCCGCCGGACTGCGGCGCTCCGCGCCGGTGTTTCCCCCACCCACCCGCCCTTTCGCGCTTCGCGCGGGAGCGGGCCGAACCGCGCTGCGCGCGGTGCACGGCCCGCAGGGCCGTGGGCCCGCGGCGGCTGCGCCGCCGGGCCACCCGACCCCCACCGCGCGACGACCCGCCCGGAGGGCGGTGGGTGGGCGCGGCACGGCCGCCAGGCCGGCACGGCCGCCAGGCCGGCACC